>NZ_JBHUYG010000029.1:0-41083 GCF_042668795.1 Pedococcus sp. NPDC057267
GGAGAACGTCCTCCCAAAACACTGATCCCGCTGGTCCAAGAGCTGGCCGCCGACACTGTTCCCGTCGCGGTGACCTGCCGGGTGCTGAACCTGCCGCGTTCGACGTATTACGACGCCTTGGGGCGGTCACCCTCTGCCCGGTCGGTGGCTGACGCGGAGCTGACCGCCACGATCACCGCGGTGCACGCCGAGTCCCGCGGCACCTACGGCGCACCGAGGGTGCATGCCGAGCTGACCCTGGGTCTGGAAGTGCGGTGTGGCCGCAAACGGGTCGCCAGGCTGATGCGGGCGGCCGGCATCGCCGGGGTCTGCCACCAGCGCAAACACCGGCACCGCCCGGCACCGGCCACCCATGAGGACCTGGTGCGGCGGGACTTCACGGCCACCGGTCCGGACCGGGTGTGGTTCACCGACGTCACCCAACACCGTGCGGCCGACGGGTGGGTGTACTGCTGCGCCGTGATCGACGCGTACTCCCGCCGGGTGGTGGGCTGGGCCATCGCCGACCACATCCGATCCGAGCTGGTCGTCGACGCCCTCGACATGGCCCGCTGGCAACGACGACCCGCTCCTGGGACCGTCGTGCACTCCGACCGAGGAAGCACCTACACGTCGTGGGTCTTCGGCCACGGGCTGCGCCAGGCCGGGCTACTGGGCTCCATGGGCCGGGTCGCCTCCAGCGTCGACAATGCGCTGATCGAGTCGTTCTGGTCGACCATGCAACGCGAGCTCCTCGACCGCCAGTCATGGTCAACGCGAGTGCAACTCGCCTCGGCGATCTTCGAGTGGATCGAAGGCTGGTACAACCCCCGCCGCCGCCACACCAGCCTGGGCAACCTGTCCCCAGCACGAGTTCGAAGCCCTTCACACCGTCACGCTGACAGCGGCATGATCACCACACCAAAACTGTCCGGGAAACCGGGGCAGGCTCCGTTCAGGTCGCAGGTCAACTTCTTCATCGCCCTGCACTTCATCCTCTTCATCATCCACCACACCCTGTCCGGTGGTGCTGACGGGACGGCCGAGCGGGCAAACGTGTCCGGTCGGCCTGTGTCTCTATCCGGCCTGGTTCAGGGGGCCGACCGGGTTGAACATCACATGCCAGCCGTCCTTCCAACCCAGCACCGTCCCGCCCGTCTGTGACAGGTACACCTTCGTCGCGAACGGCCGCCCATCCAGTGTTCCCTGCAGGCTTGCCCGAGGTGGAGAGTCCGGGTCGGAGGCCACGGAAACCTTGGTGATCGCGAGGGTGTGACCGCGCAGTTGGCGCAAGTCATCAGCGATGACATGGTCGATATCGGGCGTGGAGAAACCGGCGATCGCCCGCAACTGCGACTCCGATTGGGCGGCGAGCCCAGCCGCGTACGCCTGTGCCGCGGCCTGCGCTGTCTTCGTGCCCGGGTGCCGCCCTGTCACGTAGATGCCGACCAGCACCAAGGCGGGGACGATCACCCAGATGGCTGCCATGACCGGAAGTAGTGGCCGAGACTTCATGCCCGTATCCGCCTTTCAGGTCCGCATGGCGCTGTGCCACGCGTTGCTCGCCGACGATCCCGCAGTCAGGATCTCAGACAGTGGCTTGTTGAAGTAGCCGCCGGTGTGCTGGGTCATCAACTGCGTGTACGGGGAGTACCCGCTGTTGAATCCCGAGACCATCTGCCAGTGGTCGATCGCTCCGTCATGGCCGTAGTCATACCCGAGAAGATCGGCAGTGCTCATGTACGAGATGTAAGACAGGTAGGAGCAGCGACCGCTTCCCGTCGTCGCAAAGTCCTTGAAGTTGTTCGCCCCACCCCAAGAGTAGGTCGTGTCATAGGAGTAGCCGCCCGCATACCAGTTGGAGATCGAGGCGACCGGCCGCTCCGGCGAACTTGCGAACACTTCCTCGACTTCCTCAGCACCCCTTCCGAAACGCTCGCTGGGGCGTGAACCGGTTGCCCACCGACAGCGGCCGTGAGAAGACGCTCGTTGTTCGAGGCCAAGAAGTTCAATGCCGGTCCAGCGTCGATGATGAACGGTGGTGGCTCAGCCACGCTCGCCCTCGTCACTGGTGAGGGCGGACCAGTCGAAGTTGTCCGAGATCGTCTCCACGGGGCCGTCGCCGCTTGGCGCGATCCCAGCCTCGTCCAGTTCGGCCTGGACCACCTCGCGATACGGTCACCGTCGTGACCAACCCCATCTGGGACAACATCGCGCGCGGCCAAAGCGTTGACCTCGCGCGCTTTCAATCGACGGACTTCGAGGCGGTCCACGCCTTCGCGTCGAACCCTCGCGTGTGCCGATTCACGACATGGGGCCCCAACACCGAGGACGACACACGCCAGTTCCTGCGCGAAGCCACAGACACGGAGCCCACTGATGACGGGTACATGCTCGCGGTCCTCCGCGAGGGCGCGGTCATCGGCTCAGCCGCAGTCTGGACCACCAGCGGCGAAGACCGAAGCGGAGAGATGGGATACACCCTCCACCCGGACTACTGGGGCCGCGGATATGGAACAGACGTCGCCACCCTGCTGCTCCAACTCGGCTTCAACGCGCTCGGCCTAGAGCGGATCACCGCGACCTGTGACCCGCAGAACCTGGCTTCCGTTCGGGTCTTGGAGAAGGCGGGCCTGCGGCAGGAAGGCATCCTTCGAGGGCACCTCCTCGCGCGGGGAGCACGTCGGGACTCACTACTCTTCGCGCGCCTGATGACCGACGAATGGCCTGTGGATAAGTGACACGAGGTGTCACCGGGGACACCTCCTGTCGTCAGCGGTGACATCTCCGTGTCGCTGCACAACAACACAGTGAGAAGTTCTGGTCCACCGGTTGGCGGGCCAGGGTCTCGGCCCAAACCGGGTCGGGAACGAAGCCGGGGCGAGCGCTCCAACGCCCGCCCCGACTGAGGTCCTAGAGAACCTCGGTGATGCGCGGTCAAGTCTAGGACCTCTCTGTCGAGGGCCCCAAGGGGTCCGCAGAAGGAGAAGTTCATATGGATGCACGTCGTTGTCGCGTGAAACTCGTCGGTCGGTGGTGCGCCGGTCACGAGCTCTGCGCGGGCGTCCAGCGAGGCGTACCACCCGAGTTGCGCTGCGCTAGCGAACAGGCGGCGGGCTACGGGGTGGGAGGCGGTGTCTCGTGCGGATGTCGCACATCCCCGGACCTGATGGCACAGGTCGAGCGGGAGTTGCGGGACAACCTCGCCGCCTGCCGTCGACAGGGGTATGTCCTCGTCTCGGCTGCCTGAGGTTGGTGCCGGCTCAGGTTCTGGGCCGGCACCAGCTCCCTCGCGATCTGTCACCGTGCATGTAGCGACCCAAGCAGCGCCGCGTCCGGCTCGTCAGGCGTGCCCCCCGAGTCACACCCAGATGGCCGCCGGTATGCCGTCCGAGAAGGTCTCCGGGGGATCCGGCAGCGGGCGGGCCTCGCCGTTCACCCACCGGGCCGCTGTCCACGCGGCGGCGCAGGCGTCGAGGACGTCGTCCGCGGCATACCCGCTGCCCGAGAGGACCGACGGCGACGCGAGACCGGCGGCGCGCAGGGCGGCGAGGCGCGCGGCCCGGCCCTCGTCCGTCTTCTTGCCTGCGGTGATCGGAGCGCCGGCCATGGTGGCGAAGGAGAGCTCGGGGTGCGCCTCGATCACCCAGACCGTCGGGCGGCTGCGCACCCAGGCGTCGACCTCGAGGATCTTGGCGCGCAGCCCGAACGCCTGCGCCCCCACGCCCTGACCGGTCAGCGCGCGGCTCACCGGGTCGGCGGCGGACCGGGTCGACTCACCGTAGGCGGCGCGGGTCAGCGTCGTGAAGACCGAGGACGCCTTGCCCCGCAACGCTTTTCGTGCCAGGGCATCGGCCCTCCGGGTTGTCGAGTCGGGCAACCCGATCGGGATGTCGATCGCCACCGCCTGGATCGCCAGTGACCGGCGGACCGTCTCCACCAGCGCCCCGATGGTTGCCGCCACGGCGATCCGCGGGCGAGGGGTGCCGGGCTCGAGGATCGCCCCGACCCAACCGGCCTTGCACGCGTCGACGCCCAGCACGGGTGCCGACACGGTGAGCGGCGGCAGCGGCTGCGGCCGGGTGCCAGCGCTCGCGAGGGCCACGCTCGTCTCGAGCTCCGTCAGCGTGGAGCCCGCCTCCGCCAGCGCGGCCTCGACGGTGGCCGGATCGGGGGAGTCCGTCTCGAGCAGGCCCGCGAGTGCGGCTGCCTGGTCGGCCAGCTGCCGCGAGAGCTCACGAGCGTCCCGACCACCCGCCATGCAGATCCCGCCTCCCGTCGGACCGTCGATGGGTGAAACAGTGCCAGACATGCAGGGAACCCCCGAGCCCCAGGCTGCGCCCACCTTCGACGTCGAGGCGCTGCGGGCGCAGTTCCCGGCGTTGCAGGGAGGCGCGGCGCACTTCGACGGACCGGGCGGCTCACAGGTCCCGCAGGCCGTCGCCGACGCCATCTCGCGGCAGCTGACCAGCCCGATGTCCACCCGCGGTCAGGTGACGGAGGCCGAGCGGAACTCCGAGGCGGCCGTGCTGGGCGCACGTCAGGCGCTCGGCGACCTGATGGGCACCGACCCGCGTGGCGTGGTGTTCGGGCAAAGCATGACGGCGCTGACCTTCGACCTGGCCCGCACCCTGGCCCAGGACTGGGGGCCCGGCGACGAGGTCGTCGTCAGCCGGCTCGACCACGACGCGAACATCCGGCCGTGGGTGCTCGCCGCAGAGCGGGTCGGGGCGACGGTGCGGTGGGCCGAGTTCGACCCGACGACCGGCGAGCTGGCCCCCGACGCCGTCGGCGCCGTCGTCACGGACCGCACCCGGCTGGTCGCGGTCACCGCCGCGTCGAACCTGATCGGCACCAGGCCCGACCTCCCGGCCATCGCGGCACTCGCCCACGACCGGGGCGCGCTGCTGTTCGTGGATGCCGTCCACCTCGCGCCGCACGGGCTCGTCGACCGGGTGTCGATGGGGGCCGACCTGGTGACCTGCTCGCCGTACAAGTTCTTCGGGCCGCACTGCGGCGCCCTGGCCGCCGCGCCCGAGCTGCTCGAGTCGCTGCACCCGGACAAGCTGGTGCCGTCGTCCGACGCCGTGCCCGAACGGTTCGAGCTCGGCACGCTGCCCTACGAGCTGATGGCCGGCGTCACCGCCGCCATCGACGTGATCGCGGGCATCGTGCCCGGGGACGGCTCCCGCCGGGACCGGCTCACCGCGTCCCTCGCGGGGGTCGCCGCCCACGAGCTGCGGCTGCGCGAGGACCTCGAGCCACGACTGGCCGAGCTCCCGGGCGCCACGCTCCACTCCCGGGCCGGGGAGCGCACGCCCACGATCCTGGTGACCTTCGAGGGCCACGACAGCAAGGACGTCTCGCGCCAGCTCGCCGCCCGCGGTGTCAACGCGCCCGCCGGCCACTTCTACGCGCTCGAGGCGTCCCGGGCCCTCGGCCTCGGCGACACCGGCGGGCTTCGCATCGGCCTCGCCTCCTACACCGATGCCGGCGACCTCGAGCGCCTCCTGACCGGTCTGGGCGAGGTCGTCGCACGCTGAGGACGAGTCATCGGGCGGAGGGCCCAGGTCAGGTGGAGGCGGACAGCCGGGCCAGGGCGGCCAGGCCGCGGTCGGTGTGGGCGGCGAAGCGCTGGCGGGCGTCGTCGAGGAGGGCTGACCCGGCATACCCCGGCGGAACGCGCGTCGGGTTGAGCGCGACGCCGCTCTGCCACTCGGCGATGTCGGGCTCGGCGGAGAAGGTGAGCGTGTTCCGCAGACCGACGTGGTTCATGCCGGCCCACTGCTGCAACGAGTTGCCGAAGAAGGACGGCCGGCAGACGCGGTTCTTCTCCGCGTCGTCCTCCCGCGTCGCCTCGACGTAGCCGGTGAGGGCGGCGCCGAAGCAGGGGAACCCGGTCCGGACCGGCTGCAGCGTGATCGCCTCGGGCCGCCACACGGGCACCACCGGCGGGTTCTTGAGGCCGTCGGCGGCGCAGTGCACGACCACGGCGTCGTCGGCCACGGCGACCGAGCCGTCGTCGAGGACCAGCCGCCCCCGCTCGACCGATCGCAGGTGGCCCCGCCGGACGACGTCCTCGATGGTGCGCAGCTCTTCCAGCTCCCAGGTGGCGAGGGTCGGACCCTTGGCCATCGTCGGCCGCACCTCGCGGTCGATGCGCAGCAGGACGCCGGTGTCCTCGAGCCTGAGGAAGAAGTCGTCCAGGGAGCCCGCCTCGTGGGCCGCCTGCAGGATGTCGGCGGACGTGCCGAGGTAGGTGCCCGGGTCGGGCTGGACGACGGCCCGGTTGAGCATCCACGGTTCGCGGGGCCGCACCCAGCAGATCGCACCCGGGTCGACCCCCCGTGACAGCAGCCAGATGCAGGCGTCGGTCGCGGTCTTGCCCGACCCGACGACGACGTACTGGCTGGGTGCGTCCTCGAGCCGGGCCAGCGCGTTGACGGGCACCACGCGGGCGTCGTCGGCGACGTCGAACGGCGGCGGGGTCTCGGCCGGGATCGACGGCGCCAGGTAGCGGGCGTCGACCACGCGGCACTCGGGGCGGACCTCGAGGCGCCGGCCGGAGACGTGGGAGACGACGGTGCGGTCACCGAGGTACTCGCTGTTCGGGAGGAGCTCCACCCTGCCGGTGTCGACGAGGCGCTCGAGCACGCCGGCGTAGTAGGCGCAGATCTCGGGCTGCGCGGCGCGCTCCTGCAGGCCCTTCTCGGGGCCGCGCTGCTGCAGCCGGCCACCGCCGAGCTGGGTGGAGGCCACGCCGTAGAAGCTGGAGGACTGGTGCAGCCGCACGAATGGGTAGGCCTCCAGCCAGTGGCCGCCGACGCCGTGTCGCCGGTCGACCACGACGACGCGCGCCCGGTCGTCGTGGTCCACGAGCGCATCGGTGAACGCCATCCCCATGGCGCCCGCGCCCACCACGAGGTAGTCGGCGTCGAGGATCTGCGTCACGCGGTCACTGTGTCACCGAAGCGGTCCCGCGTCCTCCGGCCCGCGCCGTACCGCGGACCGCGACGGCCATCCCGGACGCAGCAGCCCCGGGTCGTGTGCCCTGCCGCCCCGGTCACTGGTTCTGGACGAGGCGGAGCAGCGTGCCGTCGGGGTCCACGAGGTAGCCGATGCGCACGCCCGAGTGCTCCAGCCGCGGTGGGTGCAGGCGCGGCCACCCGCGGTCGGTCTCCGGGATGCCCGTCGTGCGACACGTCTCGTAGAAGCCGTCGACGTCGTCGAGGCGCAGGCAGCAGCTGAACGAGCTCGTGGCCGGGTCGAGCCCCGGGTACAGGAAGAACTCGACCGTCACGTCGTGGCCCGTGAGGATCAGCCAGCCCTCGTCGCGGTACGCCGGCTCGAACCCCAGCTCGGCGTAGAACTCCGTCGTCGCGTCGAAGTCGCGGGACGGCAGGTTGGGGGTCGCCAGGTTGCCCATCCGGTCCTCCTTGGTCGTGCCGCCAGTCTTCAACCGCCGGCGCCGCGAAGGAAGGGCCCGATGGCCCTTGCCGAACGCTCGGGCCGCCGCGCCTCGCCCCCGTCGGCCGTCGGGATGCCGCGCAGCGCCAGGACCGAGGCGAGGCAGATCTCCCAGGCGAACAGCGGCACGGCCAGCGCGGGCCGCGGGGTCGTGACCCCGAACATCACCCCGATGTTCATCGCCGCGACGAGGACGGCGCCCACGATGCCGAGCAGTGGCACGAACCGCGGCACGAGCCGGCGGCGCAGGAGCAGGACCGCGAGCACGACCGCGTTGACGGGGTTGACCAGTCCCGGGCCGACCAGGAACGTCCAGTCGTGCACGAGGTGCAGCCCGGCCACGACGCCCGGGTCCAGCGCGGGCGGGGCCGTCGAGGCGGGTCTGGCCACCGCGGGGAGGATGGCGACCACCCCCGCGAGGATGACCGTCGCCTCGAGGGTGCGCAGCACGGCATACCCCAACGCGGCGCCGGGCCCGTGCGGGCTCAGCAGCGGGTACAGGGCGAGCGCGGTCCCCACGACGGCGAGGGCCAGGACGACCTCGAGCAGCCCGGCGGTCAGCACGGATCCCCGCCCGGCGAGGCCAGCGCCGGCGTCGAACGCCGAGCCTCCGTAGAGCGGCACGGCGGCGACCGAGGTCACCCAGGTGACGAGGTACAGCGCTGCGGCGCCGAGGGCGAGCCGGCGGGGTGCGGTCATGGTTCCTCCAGGTCGAATCGGAGGTGTACGGCGTACACCTCGATGGAGGGAACCGTAGGTGTACGCTGTACACCGCGTCAACCCCGAGCCCCTCGACCCCGAGCCCTGTCAACTCCGAAGCCCCGTCGACACCACCCCTGGAGGGCCGTATGCCGCGTGCCGGCCGGGAGTCCCTGTCCCGCACCAAGGTCCTGCGTGCCGCGGTCGAGCTCGCGGACGCCGAGGGCCTCGATGCCGTGACGATGCGGCGGCTGGCCGAGGTGCTCGAGGTCGTGCCCATGGCGCTGTACAAGCACGTGACGGACAAGGACGACCTCCTCGCCGGGATGGTCGACGTCCTCGTCGAGGACATGGCCGTGCCGCCACCGGCCGCGGCGACGCAGTGGCGCGACGGCGTCCGGGAGGCGCTGCACGGAGCCCGCCGGGTGGTGCAGGCCCACCCCTGGGCGCGCCGGGCGATCGAGTCCAGGACGGTGCGCACGCCGGCCGTGCTCGGCCACATGGAGCGGGTCAGCGCGGTCTTCCACGCCGGCGGCTTCACGCCGGACCAGACGCACCACGTCATGCACCTGCTGGGCAACCGGATCTGGGGGTTCAGCCCCGAGCTGTTCACGGGAGCGCCGGAGGCGAGCGGGTCCTCGGCACGTGCCCGCCGGGGTCGGGGGGCCGAGCCGGACCCGGCGGACTACCCGACCATCGTGGCCATCGCGACCGATGCGCGGGCGCGGCGGCCCGAGGCCACGAGCTGCGACGAGGACTTCGAGTTCGACTTCGCCCTCGACCTGCTCCTCGACGGCATCGAGCGACTGCGCCGGGCCCGCTGGTCGTCACCGAACCGGAGCCGCGGGTAGTCCTCGCCCCGAGGTCGTCGGTGCCTCTTGGCCTTGTCCCAGCCGGTTAACACCTCCTGACCCAACGTTTGCCGGCCGTTCTCCTCGGTGATGCCCGGGTGCCGGGGGTGCTCCCTAACGTCGCCGAGGTGATGAGGCAGAAGGCTTTCCGGTGACCGCGCACGCGGTCCGCGCACGCGGGATGACGACCACCTACGGCGACGTCGTGGCCCTCGACGGGGTGGACCTCGACATCTCGGAGGGCGGGATCCACGGGCTCGTCGGACCCAACGGAGCCGGCAAGACCACCCTGCTCGGGTCGCTGCTCGGGCTGTCGGTCCCCGACCGCGGTGAGCTCGAGGTGCTCGGCGTCCCGGTGTCCCGGGCCCTGGGGGTGCCGGCCGGGGTGACCGGCTTCGTGGACGCCCCGTCCCTCTACCCCTCCCTCACCGCACGCCAGAACCTCACCGCGGTCGCCGCGCTGCGCGGCGCCGGTCCCGCCGCCGTTCCCGCCGCCGAGGTCGACCGCGTCCTCGCCGAGGTGGGGCTCACCGACGTGGCCGACGACCGGTTGCGCGGGTTCTCCCTCGGGATGCGGCAACGGCTCGGGCTCGCCGCCGCGCTGCTCGGCCGGCCCCGACTGCTCGTCCTCGACGAGCCTACCAACGGCCTCGACCCGGCCGGTCGCCGCGGCATCCAGCGCATCCTCACCCGCCTCGCCGAGCATGGGGCGACCGTCGTCGTGTCGAGCCACCAGATGGGAGACCTCGCGGCGCTGTGCGACGAGGTCAGCATCCTGTCGGCGGGCCGGGTCGTCTTCACCGGGCCGGTGGCCGCGCTCACCCCGGGCACCGAGTGGCTCGAGCACCGGCTCGTCACCTCCGACGCGAAGGCCGCCCGGAGTCTCGCCCTCGAGGTCCGCGGCCTGTGGGTCGCGGCCGATGTCGCCGGCCAGCGTCCGCGTCCCGGCGAGCTCGTCGTGGGCGCGTCCGAGGCGGTCATGGACGAGCTCGTGGCCAGGCTGGTCCGGGCCGGCATCGCGATCCGCGAGCTGACGCCGGTCACCCCTCCGCTCGAGGCGGCCTTCCTCGCCCTGACCGAGGGCGAGCCGCGACCTGGGGAGGTGGCCTGAGTGAGGACCACCGACGCCTCCGTCGCCACGCCGCCCGAGGTGCGCCGGGGACCTGTGCGGCCCGAAGCCGCCTGGCCCGCGGTCGCCGCCCGCGGGCCCTCGCAGGCGGCAGCCGCCGGCCCGCCACCGGATGACGGGTCGTCCGCAGCGCGTCCACCTGCAGGACCCGCACCACTGGGCCACGCGCTGCGGTTCGAGCTGGTCAAGCTCCTCGCCCAGTGGCGGGTGCGGGGCGCGCTCGCGGCCTGCTGGATCGTGCCCGCCGTCTTCGTCCTGGCGGTCGGCCGGCAGACCCAGCTGCCCGCCGACACGGTGTTCGGGCGGTGGATGCACGCGAGCGGGTGGGCAGGGTCACTGGTCGTGCTGGGCTTCTGCTGCACGTGGGCGCTGCCCCTGCTGACCGCGCTCGTGGCGGGCGACACGTTCGCGGCGGAGGACAGGCTCGGCACCTGGCGACACCTGCTCCTCGTCGTCCGCTCGGCCCGGACCATCTTCGCGGCCAAGGCGCTGTCGGCGGTCGCGGTCGTGGTCCTCATGGTCGTGGGGCTGACGTCGTCGAGCATCGCCGGCGGGCTGCTCGCCGGTGCCGGTCGCACCCTCGTCGGGCTGTCGGGCCAGCCGGTGCCGGCCGGTCGCGCCGCGCTGCTCGTCCTGCTCGCCTGGGGCTGTGCCCTGCTCGGCGCCCTCGTGTATGCCGCGGTCGGCCTCCTCGGGTCGGTCGCCCTCGGGCGCTCGCCGATGGGCCTGGCGGCTCCCGCCCTCCTCGCCGTCGCGCTCCAAGGGGCCCAGCTCTTCCCCCTGCCGGCCGTCGTGCGGCTCGCCCTTCCCAGCCAGGTGCTGCTGGCGTGGCGCGGCCTGTTCACGGCGCCGACGCAGACCGGGCCGCTGGTCGCCGGCCTGCTCACGGCGCTGGCGTGGACGGCCGTGGCGACCGCCGCGGCATACCTCCTGTTCGTCCGGCGCGACTTCGCGAACCCGACCGACGACGGCACCGGTCGCCGCGCGGTCCTGCTGGGCGTGGCACCCCTCGCCGGCCTCCTCGCTGCCTCCACCGTCGTCGTCGCCGTCGCGACGCCCGCCCGCGGCTCGGGGGTCGAGCAGGCGCAGGTCGAGCGCGCCGTGGCCACGTCCTTCGCCCACCTCTACCGGCTGCAGACCGACGAGCTCCACCGGCCGCCCGTGACCGAGCAGCAGCTGGCCACCCGCGCGACGTGCGACCGCGCCGGGGGCCGGTATGCCGCGCAGGGACCGGGCAACGACTGGCGCTGCATCGTGACCTGGCACCTCCCCGGTGCGCAGGCAGTCGGCTCGGCCGTCTACCAGCTCGACGTCGCGGCCGACGGGCGGTTCGTCGCGGACGGCGACGGCCCCAAGGAGGTCAACGGCTACTTCGCCGTCCGCACCCCCTACGGGGACCAGGCCAACCCCCTCTGGCAGGTCGACGGCCTCGTCGACCTCATGGCTCCACCCCCCTCGAAAGGATGATCATGCAGGTCACTCGACAGCGCCGGCACCCCGCCGGCGCACCCTCCGCCCGCCCCGGGCGGGGGAGCCGCCGGCTGCGGTTCGCCGTCGCCGGCACCGCGGTGCTCACCGTGGTCGGCGGCGCGATCGCCCACGCCGACACCGGCGTCTTCGGCACCCGTACCGTGGGCACGCAGTACGCCGACGGGCTCCAGGTCTCCGACAACCAGGTCATCAAGCCGATCGGTGACCGCGTCATGACCGAGTACGGCAAGTTCATGGGCTCGACCCTGAGCCCCGACCACCGGTTCCTCGCCGCCAGCAGCATGGACAAGGGCGTGGCCCTGCAGGTGTTCGACCTGACCACGCGCAAGCTCGTCTACCGCGTCGGCAAGGCCAAGGGCGTCGACCAGGTGCTGTCCGACGGCACGGTGGGCCAGGAGGGCCCGACGTACTCGCCCGACGGCAAGTTCCTCTGGCTGCCGCAGCGCGACGCCATGACCCGCTTCCCCGTCAACCCCGACGGGACGCTCGGCGCGGCCACGCGCTTCGCCCTGCCGCAGGTGGCCGGCAACTCGGCGCTGCCCGCCGGCTCGCTCTACTCCCCGGACGGCTCGACCCTGTGGGTCGCGGCGAACGGGCAGAACTCCGTGCTCGCCCTCGACCCCGCGACCGGGGTCGTCCGGCAGACCTGGAAGGTCGGCACCGCCCCAAGGGCCCTGCACCTGGTCGGTGGCCGGCTCTACGTGAGCAACGAGGGCGGCCGTCCCGCCCAGCCCGGCGAGCCCACGATGAACTCCTACGGCACCGACGTCCCCGCCGACACCTACCTCGGGACCTCCACCACGGGCACCCTCAGCGTCATCGACCCGTCCAGCGCGTCGGCGCCCGTCGGCTCGATCGCCGTGGGCCTGCACCCGACCGCGCTGTATGCCGCGGGGTCGGCCCTGTTCGTGGCCAACACCGGCAGCGACACGGTCTCCGTCGTCGACACCCGCAAGGGCGCCGTCGTGCAGACCATCGCCACCCAACCGTACAGCGGGTCCTCGGTCGGGTACGCCCCCACCGGGATCGCCCTCACGAAGTCCGGCCGGCTGCTCGTGAGCCTCGGCCGGGCCAACGCCCTCGCCGTCTACAGCTGGTCGGGCGACCCGCAGGACCCGGTGGCCTACCGCGGCCTGCTGCCGACCGACTACTACCCCGAGGACGTCGCCACGGTCGGCGACCAGGTCGTCGTGACCAACACCCGCGGCATCGACGCGCGGGGCCCGGCCATCACGACCGACAAGGGCTACGGCGTCCCGGTCGTGAGCGGGCACGACACGCACAGCACCACCGCGTCCCTCACCAGCTTCACCATGCCGGCGGACTCCAGCCTGGGCCGGTACACCGCCGAGGTGTTCCACCAGAACGCCTGGGGCAACCACGACGTCCAGCAGGCCCAGGGGTCACGCGTCGCGGCCGTGCCGGTGCCGCGGCGGATCGGCGACCCGTCGACCATCAAGCACGTGTTCGTGCTGGTCAAGGAGAACCGGACCTACGACCAGGTCTACGGCGACGACACCCGCGGCAACGGCGACGCCTCGCTCGCCCAGTTCGGCAAGGACGTCACGCCGAACCAGCACGCGCTCGCGAAGCAGTTCGGCCTGTACGACAACGTGTACGACATCGGGACCAACTCGGCCGAGGGCCACAACTGGCTGATGCAGGGCGACGACCCGGAGTACACCGAGTCCAGCGCGGGCGAGTACGTCCGCAGCTACGACACCGAGGACGACGTCCTGGGCCACCAGCGGTCCGGCTTCCTGTGGACCTCGGTCGAGTCGGCCCACCACAGCGCCCTCAACTACGGCGAGTTCACGCAGTTCCTCACCAAGCCGGCGGGCGCCACGTGGCAGCAGTACTACTGCACCACCAAGGCCGTGGAGGGCGGGGCCGACCCCAGCACCCTCACCGACCCGAGCGTGAAGTCCGACACCGAGTCGCCCATCCCGTCGCTCAACGCGATCACCGTGCACGACTACCCGAAGTTCGACGTCAACATCCCCGACACCTACCGGTACCAGGTCTGGAAGCAGGACTTCGAGAAGAAGGGCCCGGCGGACTTCAACATGCTGTGGCTCTCCAGCGACCACACCGGTGGTGCGCCGGACGCCCGCGCGCAGGTGGCCGACGGGGACCTCGCCGTCGGTCGCGTCGTCGACGAGATCTCGCACAGCAGGTGGTGGAAGGACTCGGCGATCTTCGTGGTCGAGGACGACAGCCAGGACGGTGCGGACCACGTGGACGGCCACCGCGCCCCGGTGCAGGTGATCAGCCCGTATGCCGCCCACGGCAAGGTCGTGCACACCTACTACTCGCAGATCAACATGGTGCGGACGATCCAGCAGATCCTCGGCGCGCAGCCGCTGAACCAGAAGCTGGCCGCGGCGACGCCGATGTTCGACGCCTTCCAGGACAAGCCGGACCTCACGCCCTTCACCCAGGTGGCCAACCGGATCCCGCTCACCGAGGGCGTCACCCCGGCGCCCGCGTGCGGGGTCGACGCCCCGGCAGGAGCGGCAACCGCCGCGCCGTCGGCCCAGCCCGGCGCCACCGCCGTCGCACCGTCGATGAAGGGCGTGGCTGCGCAGTGGGAGCACTGGCGCGCGGCCCAGGCCTTCAGCGGCCCCAACGCGGTCCCGGACTCGGCCGGCCCGGAGCAGATGAACCGCTTCACCTGGTACCAGGCGCACGGCTTCGCGGTGCCGTACCCGGGTGACTCGAAGGTGTACGCACCGAACGACGTCCCGGGTGCCTACCTGCGGACCGAGGACGGTCGCTGACCGGAGGGACCACCCGTGCCCGCCAGGGCTCCCGGTCCGTGACACCTCCACCGGACCGGGTGGGACGGGGGCGGCGCCGAACCACGGCGCCGCCCCTGTCCGCCCCGCCGGGCAGGCCCACCCGGGACCGGGGCCGGCACGCGGCGGCCGGTGACGTCAGCGGGCGGAGTCTCGGACCTGTCGGCGCACCCAGTGCACGGTGTCGGCCACCTCGGGGCGCACGCGGGCGGGGTCGGTGAGCCAGTCGACCAGGACGTGGTCGTCCGGGGTCACCCCGGACAGCACGTCCGCGGTGGCCGCGGCGAGGAGGGCCCCGGTGCGCGGCACGGGGAGCTCGTCCCCCATGGAGTCGTCGGCCCAGCCGTCGGCCAGGGCCAGGAGGTCGTCGTCGACGTGCCGGCGCCGGGCGGTGGCCACGGCCTCGGCCGCGGCCGGCAGCGCGCCCACGGCCCCTTCGCCCGAGACCGCCCGGACCTCGGCCACGAGCTCGTCGAGGTGCAGCTCCATGAGCCAGGACGGCATGCCGCGGCCGGCGAGCACCCGGCAGAGCCAGGCGACCTGGCGCGTGGCCCGCTCCTCGCCGAGGTGGGCGAGGGAGATGAGCCAGGCCGAGTCGGTGCTGGCGAAGCGCGACCCGCGCTCGCCGTAGCGCAGCCCGTAGTACGGCATCGCGTCGAGCGACCGCTGCGCCGCCCGCACCGCGGCCCGCACGAGCGTGGCGTCCGTCGTCACCTCGTACGCGCCGGCGTCGGGGTTCACGAGGGCGGCGTCGACCCCGTGGCGGCCGGCCCGGCGCACGAGCCCGGCGGCCACGTGCCGCTCGCCCTCGGCGACGAGGCTCGCGACGTCCGAGCCGTGGGGGTGGCCCGGCAGCCGGCCCTCCAGCGCCGCGCGGAGCACCTCGGGGTCGGTCGAGCCCGTCGCGACGACGAGGCGCTCGACGCCGACCACCGCCGCGAACAACGCCGGGTCCTCCAGCGGCCCGGTGACCGCGCGGTCGACGTTCGCGAGGAGGAGCTGTCGTGCCTCGTCGGCACCGGCGTCGGTCATCCGGGCATTGTGTCGTGTCGCACGTCAGCCGCCGGACGGCGCCCAGCCGTACACGCGCTCCACGCGCAGGGTCACGAGCAGCCGGCGCTCGCGCACCATGGCGGTCCGGAAGTCGTCCCAGTCCGGGTGCTCGCCGTTGAGGGCGCGGTAGTGGGTCACCAGGGCGTCGACCGCCCCGTCTTCCCGGGCCGCAGCCACGGGGCCGAGCTCGGCGGTGGCCTCGGCCACGGCATACGCCCCCAGGTCCGGCGTCGTCACCATGAGGCTGGCGCGCGGGTCGCGGTGCAGGTTGCGGGTCTTGGCCCGGTCGTCGGTGACCGACACGAGCGCGGTGCGCGCCGCGGGGTCCCAGAGGTATCCGACGTTCGACAGCTGCGGGCGCCCGTTGCCGCGGATGGTGGCGAGGACCGCCCGCCTCGTCGTGCCGAGCAGGTCCCAGAGCGGCTGGTCGTCGGTGCTCACCCGGTCACCGTGCCACAGCGGGCGCCGGCGTGCCGGGCGGTGCGCCACAATGCCGCCATGACGCAGGGGGAGGCGCACGGGACCGTGCCCCGGAGCGCGGCACGCTCCGCGCCGGAGACCGACGAGACCGACTGGCCCGCCGGGGCCTCGGGAGCCGTGAGGGCGGTCGGGGCGAGCCGCTGGGCCAGGGCGGCGGTCGCCCACGTCGACGGTCTCGCGCAGGGTCCACCGCTCGACCGGAGCCTGCGGGTGACGGTGAACTTCCACCCCGACCGGGTCTCCCACGGGCTGACGGTGCTGGAGCACCTGGCCCGGGACGGCGTCTACCGGTCGCAGTTCGAGACCGGGACCAGCAACGGCGGCCTCACCGCCCACCCCGGGGGCGACCGGTGGCGGTGGGAGCAGCGGATCTTCGGGCACGCCTACGACGACGCCCCAGCCGCCGAGCGCCCCCGGTACGGCGCGCTCAACCACCGGCGCCGGAGCACCGGCGGCTCGCTGCGGTTCGGGTCGGCACACCTGCGGCTGGCCGAGCACGTGCTGGACCGGACGACGTTCTGCTTCCCCGACTCGGTGTTCGAGCCGGTCGACTTCGGGACCGCCCGGCGGTTCGACCTGCTGCGCCTCGCCGACGAGTTCGACGCCCGGCCGCTCACGGATGCCGTCGAGCTCAGCGAGGGCGGGATCCTCGACGACTACGTCGAGGCGCACGTGCACGGCCCGGTGGCGCTCGCGACCGACGTCGAGGCGCTCGTCCTCGACCCGGCCCACCGCGGGACGGCGACCGAGGCGCAGGCGCAGGCCCTCGGCACACCCGTCGAGTGGCACGAGGGACGGCGGCTCACCGTCGAGGAGCTCGAGCGGCACCCCGACTTCCGCGGACCGCGCGTCGTGGAGGTCGGGCGCCGGGTGGCCCGTGACGGCGTCCTGGACGCGGCGGTGGTCGGCGACGCCGCGCGCGCCGGTGGGGAGGACCCGCAGGACCTCAAGAAGGTGTGGCACCACGTCGCCCGGTTCGGCTCACCGGTGGCCTGACCGCCCGCGTCCGCATGGGCCGTCGTCGCGTCTCGCCCGCCACCCCGGCCGCGCGCCACCGCCGGTGGCTGCGGTCCTGGGCCCGCAGGACCGGAGGCCGATCGGCGCGTCCCGGGTTCGCGGGTTAACGTGCGGCCCATGGACCTTGTCACGATCGACGCCCCCGACGGACCGGCCGAGGCGTACATCGCCCGCCCCGAGGGCGGCAGCGGCCCCGGTGTGCTCTTCTTCATCGACGCGATCGGGCTGCGGCCGCGGATCGCCGAGATGGCCGACCGGATCGCCTCGTGGGGCTACGTCGTGCTCGCCCCCAACGTGCTCTACCGCAGCGGCACCGCCGCCGAGACGAGCCCCACCACCGACCTGCGCCAGCCCGGAGCGCGCGAGGCCTTCTTCGCGCACACCGGCCCGCGCATCGAGGCGATCACCGCCCCCCGCGCCGAGGCCGACATCCGCGTCTGGACCGACACCCTGGCCGGGCTCGAGGGCATGGACCCCGACGGCCCGTTCGGGACCGTCGGCTTCTGCATGGGGGCGCGGCTCGCCATCCGCGCGTCCGGCCTGGACCAGCGGTATGCCGCGGTCGGCGGCTTCCACGGCGGCGCCCTGGCGACCGACGCCCCGGACAGCCCGCACCTGTCCCTGGCGACGGCCCGCGCCGAGTACGTCTTCGGGCACGCCGACAACGACGGCTCGATGCCGCCCGAGCAGGTCGAGAAGCTCGGGGCGGCGCTGTCCGACGCGGGCCTCACCGCGAGCAACGAGATCTACCCGGGGGCGGCGCACGGCTACTCGATGTCGGACACGTCGATGTACGACGAGGCCGCGACCGAGCGCATGTTCACCGAGCTCGAGGCGCTCTTCGCCCGGACCCTCAAGTCGACCTGAGGCACCAGCCCCTGTCCGGGCGCGCGCCCGGCATACGCCACAGCCGCCTGCTGGCCCCCCAAAACGGCAGTTGCTGACGTGAAACGGCAGTCCCGGAGTCCCGTTTCATGCACGCAACTGCCGTTTTGCGCGCAGGCCCCGCGGGGTGGGCGGGGCGTCTATCGTCGTCGGATGCGTCGCACGCTCTGGCTCGGGCTGGTCCTCGTCCTCGTGACGGGGTGCGCCCAGGCGACCGACGGGGCGTCCCGCACCCCGTCGAGCAGCCCGACCACCCCGGACGGCACGACGAGCGCGACCTCCCCCACCACGACGACTGCGACCCCAGCGACGACCTCCACCACCGCCACGACCACCAGGCCCGAAGCCGGCCCGAGTGCCGGGCCGAGCTCCCGGCCGACGGCCGCAGTGCCCTCCTCGACCGGCCTGACCAGCCTGCGCGGCAACACCCGCAACGCGATCGCCTGGGCGCCGCTCTCGAACCCCTCGGACGTCCACGTCGAGGGATCGGTCCCCAGCTCCCGCGCCTGGTCGACGTCCAAGGTCCTCGTCGTCGCCGCGTACCTGGACACCGTCGTCGACGGCGACCCGAGCCGGATCCCGGCCAGGGAGCGCAGCTGGATCAGGGCCGCACTCACCGCCTCCGACGGCGACGCCGTCGTGGCCATCCGGGACGAGATCCCCGGCCGGCCCGGCCCCGCCATCGACCGCGTCCTGCGCAGCATCGGTGACACCACGACGTCCGCGCCCGACACCTCGCAGGGCTCGATGCAGTGGACCCTGCGCCAGCAGCTGCGCTTCATGGCCGCCCTGCACGCCGGCCGGGTCGTCTCCGCGGAGGCCAGTGCCTTCCTGCTCGGCCAGATGCACCCGATCGCCGCCCACGGGTGGGGGCTCGGCCGGATCGGGGCCTCCTCGTTCAAGGGCGGCTGGCTGCGCGCCGACACCGAGACCCGCCAGATGGGCATCGTCGGTGGGTATGCCGTGGCCATCATCACCGCGGGCGACGGCCCGGCGGTGCTCCAGAGCGACGGCGACTCCGCGCACGTGCAGCAGATGGACCGGCTGGCCGCCCTCCTCGCGACCCGCCTGCGCTGAGAGGATGCCGCGCATGGTTTCCGAGGCGAAGAAGTTCCCCGACCTGTGGGTCGACCCCGAGGACGACCCCAGGGCGTCGGCCGGCAGCTCGGCGACCGACGAGCGCAGTGTCCTCGTCGACTACCTGCGGCACTTCCGGATGACGTTCGAGCTCAAGTGCGACGGCCTCGACGCCGAGCAGATGGCGCGCCGGTCGGTCGAGCCGTCGACCATGTCGCTTCTGGGACTCCTGCGCCACCTGGCCCACGTCGAGCAGGTGTGGTTCCGGATCACCATGGAGGGCAACGAGATCCCGCGCCTCTGGGGCAAGGACCAGCACCGCGACGCCGACTTCGACGGAGCGGTCGCGGACGACGCGGTCGTTGCCGAGGCGTGGGACGCGTGGCGCCGCGAGGTGGCCCATGCCGAGCAGTTCGTCGACCGGGCGGAGAGCCTCGACGTCGTCAGCCTGCACCCGACCCGCGACCCGATCACCCTGCGCGAGCTGCTCGTGCACCTCATCGAGGAGTACGCGCGGCACTGCGGGCACGCCGACCTGATCCGGGAGCGGATCGACGGCCGCACGGGCCAATAGCCTGTCCGGGTGAGCGACGAGCAGCGAGACGACCCCGTCCAGCGGTATGCCGCGCTCCGGCCCGGCCTGCTCGCGGTCACCGAGGGCTTCACCGCGCTGGTGCGCGAGCTGCTCGACGACGCGGGCATCAACTACCTGAGCGTGACCGGCCGCACCAAGAGCGTCGAGTCGTTCGCGGCCAAGGCGGCCCGCACGGTCGACGGCCACCCGGTCTACACCGACCCGCTCACGGACGTCACCGACCAGATCGGTGTCCGGGTGGTCACCTACCTGCGCGGTGACGTCAGCGCGGTGGCCGACGTCCTCGCCGACCAGTTCAGCGTGATCGACGACCGCGACATGGGCCGCGAGACCGCCCGCCAGGGGCGGTTCGGGTACGCCAGCCGGCACCTGCTCGTGGCACCCGACCCGCTCAAGGCGCTGCCCCCGGCATACGAGGGGCTCAAGGGCCGCACCGCCTCGGTGCAGGTGCGCACGATCCTGCAGCACGCCTGGGCGGAGTTCGAGCACGACATCCGCTACAAGGGCACGGTGCCGCAGGAGCACGTGCCGGACCTCGACCGCCGGTTCACCCTGGCGGCGGGGCTGCTCGAGCTCGCCGACCGGGAGTTCTCGGAGATCCGCGACCGGCTCCAAGCGAGCATGGAGGGCCAGCAGGTGCCCTCCGGTCAGGACGACCCGCGGATCAGCGCGGCGGATCTCGCGACGTTCCTCGCCGGCCAGTTCCAGGGAGCGAGGTGGTCGCGGACCGACCACTACGCGTGGATCTCGGGGCTGCTGCTCGAGCTGGGCATCACCTCGCTCGACGAGCTGGCGGGGCTGCTGCGGTCGATCGACGTCGAGGGCATCACCGCGCGGATGGGGTACCGGCACTCGCCGGCCGCCGTCCGCCGGCTCGACGACGCCCTCCTCGCCGTCTTCGGCCAGCGGTACATCGGCCTGCACGGCAACGCGCACCGCGAGGCGGCGCTGCGGGCCAGGCTGGAGAAGCTCCGCGCCTGACCCGCTGCCCCTCAGCGCCGGGTGGCCGTCACGAGCAGGTACTCCCACGGCATCACGCCGTCCTCGAGGTGCCGGTCGCCGAGCTCCGCCAGGGCGGTGTCGAGGGCAGCCACCTGGTCGGGGTCGTCGGCGATGCGGCGGTAGGTCGCGATCGTCGGGCCGTAGTACGCCTTGAAGAAGTCACGGAACTCGGCGCCGTCGGCGAACCGGTCGACCGGCAGCTCCTCGCGCACCGCTTCCAGGCCCGTGACCCGGTCGCCGAACAGCCCGCGGACGTGGTCCTCGTCGCCCCACAGCGGCGGGGGCTGCGCCCCGGGCGGCGGCGGCGCGGCATACGGCCGCATCGTCGCGAACATCTGCCCGATGAACCCCGCGGGCGTCCAGCTGACCAGCGCCACGCGGCCGCCCGGGCGGCAGACCCGCAACAGCTCGTCGGCGGCCGGCTGGTGGTGCGATGCGAACATCACGCCGACGCACGAGGTGACCGCGTCGAAGGTCGCGTCGTCGTACGGCAGGCGCTCGGCGTCACCGACCTCCCACGTCAGCTCGACGCCCGCCTCGCGAGCCGTGGCGCGTCCGGCGTCGAGCAGCTCGGGCGTCAGGTCGCTCGCGGTCACGGCGGCGCCCGTTGCGGCGGCCGGTATGGCGACGTTGCCCGAGCCGGCCGCGACGTCGAGCACGCGGTGGCCCGGCCCTATCCCCGCGGCGGCGACGACCCTGGGGCCGAGCGCGGCGATCACCTCGGACGCGACGGCGGGGTAGTCGCCGAGCGCCCACAGGGCGCGGTGGGCGGCCTTGAGCGCCGTGTCGTCGGCGGAGGTGGTGGTGGTCCCGGCGGTGCCGGTCTGTGCAGTCATGGTGTCCTCCTCGCTGGTCCGTCTTGCCGGACCAGCGTGCGGCCGTGCGCCAGGCCCGCTCCAGTGCCGGATGTGTACCGGGAGCAGTTCTCGATCTGTACTAGCCGGGGGCTCGCCGCCGGGCGTCTACTGGGGGGCACGAGCCGAGGAGTGTGCGCGATGACGGGGTACGGCCAGTTCTGCCCGGTGGCCAAGGCCATGGAGGTGCTCGACGAGCGGTGGACCCTGCTCGTCGTACGCGAGCTGCTCATGGGCAGCACGCACTTCAACGAGCTGCGCCGGGGCGTGCCGAAGATGTCACCGGCTCTGCTGAGCAAGCGACTGCGGTCGCTGGAGCGCGCCGGGATCGTGGCCCGGTCGGTGCGGGGGCAGCGGGTCGTCTACGAGCTCACGGACTGCGGCCGCGAGCTGGAGCCGGTCGTGAACACGTTGGGGCAGTGGGGACTTCGCTGGATCGGCGACCTCGGCGAGGAGGACTACGACCCGCACCTGCTGCTGTGGGACGTCCGCCGCTCGATCCCCGTCGACCGCTGGCCGCGGTCCAGGACGGTCCTGCGGATCTCCTTCGACGACGTGGCCCGGCCGGTGTCCAACTGGTGGCTGGTCGTCGCCCACGGGGAGGTCGACCTGTGCGACTACGACCCCGGCCACGAGGTCACCGCGACGCTGGAGACGAGCCTGCGCACGCTGACCCGGATCTGGCGCGGCGAGCTGGTCTGGCCGCAGGCGCTGCGCTCCGGCGACGTGGTGGTCGAGGGCCCGGTGTCGGTGCGTCGCGAGGTGCCCGAGTGGCTCGGGTACTCGCTGCTGGCGCGTTCGCTGCAGCCAGCCTGACGCGTCCTCGCCCACGGCGCCGGCATGGGCAGGGGATCCGTTGGGACTCGGGTGGGCAGCGTCCGGAGCCCCGGGGCTGGGCGCGGGATCGTCTGGGGGCAAACGATGGGCTGGGGGAGTCAGGGTCAGAGGTACACGCCCCAGTGGGTGCCGACCAGTGTTCTCCCGGTCGTGAAGTGGCCGGTGCCGGTGCCGGCGTAGCGCCAGAGGTTCCCGGACGAGTCGATGGCGGCGATGTCGGCGTGTCCGGTGCCGGCGAAGTCCCTGAGCGCGAACACGGCCGCGAAACCGCCCCACCCGGTCCCGGCCCGCACCTTGGGGGCGAAGGAGCCGTGGCCGTTCCCGCGGAACAACCAGAGGGTGCCGGCGGAGTCGACCGCCATCAGGTCGGCCCTGTGGTCCCCGTCGAAGTCGCCGGGCGCGAACACCGTCTGCATCGTGTCCCAGCCGCTGCCGACGTAGGTCCGCGCAGGGATCCGCGGGCCGGCGGGTTGCAGCTGCACGGGATACAGGTAGAGGGCACCGGCGGGGGTGACCGCGAAGAGGTCCGGCACCCGGTCACCGGTGAAGTCGAAGCCACCCGCGAGGAATCGCATGGTGTCCCAGCCCTGCCCGTACCGCTCGACCCAGAACGAGCCGTGCCCGTCGCCCTCGCGCAGCTCCAACGTGCCGGTGCCGTCGACGACGAACGCGTCGCCGATGCCGTCCCGGTTCACGTCGCCCGCGGGGTCCGCGCGCAGTGACGACGGCGCGCTCTCGTACCAGGCGCGGCTGTCGTAGGCCACGCCCTGGCGGCGGTAGAGCCACAGTGACGTGTTCTCGGACTGCTCGTATGCCAGGAGGTCGTCGCGACCGTCCCGGTTGACGTCCCCGGGGCTGAACACGTGGTCGGACATCAGGGGAGTCACGGATGCGTGGACCTCCCGGCTGGGCACGCCGGGCGGTCCCATCGCCGCCACCGAGAGGCTGTAGGTGGTCGCGTTGTGCAGGCCGCTGACGGTGTACCGCTGCTCGGGCTGGGCGCCCGAGTTGGGGACCAGGATGGTGCGTCCGCCCGGGTTGACGACGAGCCGCGTCTGGGTGACACCTGCCGCGACCTCCGCCGGGTCGACCGTCCACCGGACCGTCGCGGTTCCCGGTCCCGGCCGGACCTCGAGCAGCCTCGGTGCCGAGGGCACCACGGTCACGTCGTACTGCGGCAGGTTGAACGCGTGCGAGCCCACCTCACCCGTGATCGGGTTGTACGTGGTGCCGTCGCGACAGTAGAGCAGGATGTCCCCCCGCGCGTCCTGCAGGCGCACCTCGGTCAGCCGGGACGTGCCGAAGCCGTGGCCCACCGCCACGGTGCCGGATGCCACGCCCCCCGCCTGGCCGCCTGTCGCCGTTCCGTCCTGCCCCACGTAGGTGACCGTCACCCCCACCAGCGGAGACCCGTTGGCGGCCGTGCTGAAGTCCACCTCTATCGGGCCGAAGGTCGGCGCCGCCGGAGCGGTGACGTGCAAGGCGGTGAGCTGCGGCGGGTTCAGCCCTTGTCCCGAGCCGGTGACGGTGAACGAGATGGTCGGGAAGTCCAGCGGGTGCGACGTGGGGCTCACCGCGCCTCCCGTCAACCGAGTCGTCCCGTCGGACAGGTAGGACGCGTCGTTGCCGAGGTTGTCGGTGATGTCGAGGGCCACCAGCTGGTACACGCCGTTGTACGCGAACGGCTTCAGGGGGAGGGTGAGCCGTCGGCCGGACAGGTCGGTGCCCGCCACGGACCGGAGGACCACGCCGTCGGACTGGGCGTGGGGGTCGAGGTTCTGGAAGACGAAGACCACCGAGTCCACGGCGTGGACCTCGTCGTCAGTCCAGGAGACCGTCACCGGGTCCCCCGGCTGGACCGAGCCAGGGGTGACGGCAACCGATGAGACCAGGGGCGCGGCATGGTCGGGTGTCGAACCCGAGACCGTCAACGACTGGTCTCGGAAGTCCATGAGGGCGGTGCACCCAGAGGTCGAGGCGACGGCTGGCGAGGAACAGGTGACGGATTGGCTCGCCGTGGTCGAGCTGGTCTTCAGGATCACCCGGGCGACGTTCCACGTCCCGTTCTCGACACCGTCGGGCACCTGCAGCGTCCCGGACCCCGTGGCGCCGGGGCTGAGGTCGGCGCGGTGGACGAGGCCGTCCGGTGAGATGTAGAAGGCGGTTGCCGAGAGGATCGGGGCGTCGGAGCTGGCGGTGTAGGAGATCGTGGTCTGCCCCGGTGCCGCCACGTCCCGGGCGGACACCGAGAGGCTCAGGAGCTGGGGCGGACCCGCCGCCTCCGCCGGGGAGACCACCACCCCCACCGCAGCCACCGCCGCAGCGACCAGCCACGCCACACGCCGCATCGTCCCCATCCTGCCCCCTGACGTCCCTGGGCCGCGGCGCGGCTCGAGCGCAGGCTAGGGCATCCGGCCTGGTCAGCGGAATACACGGACCGGTCGTGGGTGCGTCCTGAGCCGTGCCGTCAGCGCAGCGTCATCAGCAGGGCACGGTAGGTGCCCTCGACGTCGCCCTCCGTGCTCGGGACGACGACGGCGTCGGGGCGGTCGGCGACCGCTCGTTCGAGGGCCGTGTGGGTGCGCTCGAGCAGTGCGTCACCGCCCAAGGAGGTGACGATGGCCCGGATGTGGTCGTGCCAGGGGTCGTCCGGCTCGCGCACACCTCGACGGTGGAAGCGGGCCACCGACGCGCTCCGGGTGTCCATGAGCGCCCGCTCGACGAACTGGGCCCCGGCGTCTGTCGCCGCCTGCTCGAAGCGTCCGAGCTCGGTGGGGTCCACGAGGAGCTGTGGGAACACGACGTCGTGGCCGTGACGCAGGTACGCCCCGATCATCGCGAGGGCAGCCGGACGGATGAGGGCACCGGCCGCGTCGAAGTCCGTCCGCCACCCCCCGACGAGCGTCCTGAGCACGTCGACGTCGCAGTTGAGCACTCCGGGGTGCTCGTCGGCGTACCGGCGCGCGAGGGTGGACTTGCCGATGCCGGGTGGCCCGTTGAGGTGGATGAGGCGGCTCACGCACGCCACCCTAGGCGCCGGTGCGGGTCAGCCCTCGTGGATGGGCTGCTTGGGCAGCTTGCGCACCTTGGCCCGGCGGCGGCGGCGCTCGGGGATCATCGAGCGCATCTCCTCGAGCTTGCCGAAGCACAGCAGCCGGTCCTCGGCCTCGAGCCGCTGCCCGGGCTTGGGGTTGGGGACCACCTGCGTGCCGCGGTGCAGCGTCAGCACCGTGATGTCGCGGTCGGTCAGGCCCGAGTCGCGCAGCGGCTGTCCGACCAGGTCGGACGCCGAGTGCACGACGAGCTCGGCCACGCCGTACCCCGTCGACACCGTGAGCCGCTGGCGGACGTCGATCTCGGGGAACGCGACCTGGTTGGACACGTAGTCGATGATCGCGCCGGCGACGTCGAGCTTGGTCGCGGTCTCGATGCCCTGGAGCCCCGGCGAGGAGTTGACCTCCATCACCAGCGGTCCCTCGTTGCCCTCGAGCATGTCCACGCCCGCGACCCGCAGCCCCATGATCTGGGCCGCGCGCACCGCGGTCTGCTCGTACTCGGGGGTCAGCTCGACGCCCTCGACCGTGCCGCCCCGGTGCACGTTGGACCGGAACTCCCCACCCTGCGCCGTGCGGCGCATCGCTGCGACCACGCGGTCGCCGACGACCAGCGCGCGGATGTCACGGCCCCGGCTCTCGGTGACGAACGCCTGGATCAGGACGTTCTGCTGCGTGCTCTGGAGCGTCTCGATGATCGCCTCGGCGACCTTGATCTCGGGGGCGAGGATGACGCCGATGCCCTGCGTGCCCTCGAGCAGCTTGATGACGACCGGCGCGCCGCCGACGCGGTTGATGGCGGCGTTCACGTCGGCGCGGTTGCGCACGAACGTCGTGGCCGGCATACCGATGTTGTGCCGCGAGAGGATCTGGGTGGCGCGCAGCTTGTCGCGGGAGTTGGCGATCCCGTTGGCGGTGTTGGGGGTGTAGACGTCCATCTGCTCGAACTGGCGCACGACGGCGGTGCCGAAGTACGTGATCGAGTTGCCGATCCGCGGGACGACCGCGTCGTAGTCGGACAACGGCCGACCACGGAACTGCAGGTCCGGCTCGGGGCCGGACAGGTCGATCGCGAACCGTAGGGTGTTGAGCACCTTGACGTCGTGGCCGCGGTCGAGGGCCGCGGTGCGCAGGCGCTGGGTGGAGTACGTGCGGGGGGCACGCGAGAGGATTGCCAGTTTCACGGGGACGTCCCTGCCAAGATGGACCGGTGTCGAAGCCGAACCATCTAAGCACCCCCGTCGGGTGGCGCGAGTGGGTGAGCCTGCCCGAGGTGGGGGTCCCGTGGCTCAAGGCCAAGCTCGACACCGGGGCGCGCACGTCGGCACTGCACGCGTTCGACGTCGAGGAGCAGGACCGGGACGGTGAGGACTGGGTGCGGTTCTCCGTGCACCCGTGGCAGCGCTCGCCCCGGGACGCCGTGACGGTCGAGCGCCCGGTCCACGACCGGCGCACGGTGCGCAGCTCCTCGGGGCACCTCGAGGACCGCCTGGTCGTGCAGCTGGAGCTGTCCCTGGTCGGCCGGCCAGTGACCGCCGAGGTCACCCTCACGAACCGGGACGCGATGGGCTTCCGGATGCTCGTCGGCCGGGAGGCGCTGCGCCAGGGCTTCCTCGTCGACTCCTCCCGCTCCTACCTCGGCGGCCGGCCGCCGCTGTCGGTGCGGCGCCAGAACCGGGGTCGCTGATGGCCCGCCCCTCCTTCGCGATCGGCCCCGTCCGGGTCCGTGCGGGCAGCAAGCAGGACGTCGGCCTTCCCATCACCCGCCTCGTCACCGGCGCCGAGCTCAGCCTGCCGGTCCAGGTGATGCACGGCCGCGAGGACGGCCCGACCGTGTGGGTCAACGCCGCCATCCACGGGGACGAGGTGGTCGGGGTCGAGATCGTGCGGCGCGTGCTCGCCGGGCTGTCCCCGAAGACCCTGCACGGCACCCTGATCGCCGTTCCCATCGTCAACGTCCACGGCTTCATGGCCGGCGACCGCTACCTGCCCGACCGCCGCGACCTCAACCGGTCGTTCCCCGGCTCCCCGCGCGGGTCCCTGGCCGGCCGGATCGCGCACCTGATGATGACCGAGGTGGTCGCGCCCTGCGAGGTCGGCATCGACCTGCACACCGGCTCCGACGGGCGCACCAACCTGCCGCAGGTGCGCGCCGACCTCGACGACCCCAAGACGCTCGCGCTGGCCGAGGCGTTCGGGGCCCCGGTGATGCTGCACGCCAAGCTCCGCGACGGCTCGCTGCGCTCGGCCGCCCGGGAGACGGGGGCGACCGTCCTGCTCTACGAGGCCGGGGAGCCGTGGCGGTTCGACGAGTGGGCGATCACGGCGGGCGTCGTGGGCGTACGCCGCGTGCTGGCTGCCCTGGGCATGACCGATCCCGTGGACCTCGCCGAGGAGCCGAGCCTCCCCTGCCGCACGAGCGGCTGGGTACGCGCGCGGGCCACCGGCATCCTGCACCTCGAGGTTGGGCTCGGCCGCCGGGTCGGGCAGGGGGAGCGGCTCGGTGCCCTGTCGGACTCGTTCGGCCGGACGCTGCGGTTGGTCCGGGCCGACCGCGACGGCATCGTCATCGGCCACAGCCGGTCGCCGCTGGTCAACCGCGGCGACGCGCTCGTGCACATCGCGTCGGCCTGAGCTCGGGACCTGCCGTGCCGCTGCAGTCCGTCGAGCTCGTCCTCGACGCCGCGACCGACGCGGCGGTGCGCGGGCTGTGGCAGGCACTGGCGCAGGCCGGCCTGCCCAGCCAGGCCGACCACCGCGGCCCGACCAACGCCCCGCACGTGACCCTCGCAGCCGTGCCGGTCGTGACGGCCACGGCCGAGGAGGCGTTGGCGTCCCTGGCGGCCCGGCTGCCGCTTCCGCTCGAGCTCGCCGCCCCGACGCTGCTGGGCGAGCGGCGGCCGGCGCTCGTGCTGCCGGTGGAGCGTGACGGCGCCGTCGACGTCCTGCACCACCGCGTGCTCGGGGCACTCTCGAGCCCCTCGACGGCCGACGAGCCGCCCTGGGTCCCGCACGTCACCCTCGCCCGGCGGCTGCCGGAGGACCTCGCGCCGCAGGCCCTGGCCCTCGCGCGGTCGCTGCCCACGCCCACGGCGGGCACCGCCACGGCCCTGCGGCGCTGGGACCCGGAGGCGCGCCGGGCGTGGCTGGTGGGGTGACCCCCCGGCATACGTCATCGGGACCTCGTCGCCGTCGGTGGTGGCTCCTACGCTCGAAGGACCAGCCCACCACGAGGAGGTCGACGATGACGTCAACGCTCAACCCCTACATCGGCTTCAAGGACGACGCCCGGCAGGCACTCGAGTTCTACAGGGACGTCTTCGGCGGCGAGCTCAGGCTCAGCACGTTCGGCGAGTTCGGCCAGGCCGACCAGCCCGGCGCCGACGGCATCATGCACGGCCAGCTCGAGACACCCCAGGGCTTCACCCTCATGGCGTCGGACACCCCGCCCCACATGGAGTACCGCGAGGGCAGCCGCATCTCGGTGAGCCTGTCCGGCGACGGCGAGGAGCTGCGCGGGTTCTGGGACAGGCTGTCCGAGGGTGGCACGGTCTCGGTCCCGCTGTCGCAGCAGCCGTGGGGCGACGAGTTCGGCATGTGCACCGACCGCTTCGGCGTGGACTGGATGGTCAACATCGCCGGGGACCACTCCGGGGATGCCGCCCAGGGCTGATCGCGTCAGTCGCCCCGGCCCCGGTTGCGCTCCTGGAAGGCGAGCGCGGGGCCGGCCAGGATGCCGCCGTCCACCGGCAGGGTGATCCCGGTGACCCACGAGGCGTCGTCGGACGCGAGGAACGCGACGGCCGCCGCGATGTCCTCCGGCTCGCCGACGCGCCCCAGGGGGTAGAGCGGGACGAGGGCGTCCGGGTCCTGGTCGTCCCAGACCCGGGTGCGCACCGTGCCGGGGGCGACGACGTTGAACCGCACCGGCCGCTGCCCCTCGCCGACGCGGGTGGCGGAGTACTCGACCGCGAGGTTCTGCGCCAGGTTGGGCAGTGCGGCCTTGGCCAGCGAGTAGCCGACGTTGCCGAACGCGGCGAGCCCGTTCACCGAGCCGGTCATCACCACCGACCCGCCCCACGCAGAGGCGAGCAGCTGGGGCAGGGCGGCCTGGATGGTGCGGACCGTGCCGTGCAGGGTCGGCTCGAGCTGGAACGACCACGCCCGGTCGTCGAGCGCGTCGAACCCCTCGCCGGTGGCGACCCCGACGTTGCAGACGAGCACGTCGAGGGCGCCGAACTGCCCCACGACGGCGGTCACGGCACGCTCGAGGGACCCCGCATCGGTGACGTCGCACCCCACGGCCAGGACGCGGTCGCCCAGCGCGGCGGCGGCGTCCTTCGCCGCGTCCGGGTCGAGGTCGGCGAGCACGACGTTCGCCCCCTCGGCGTGCAGGCGCCTCGCGGTGGCGCGGCCGATGCCGTGGGCTGCGCCGGTCACGACGGCGGTGCGGCCGGCGAACCGGGCGAGGGCGGGCGCCGTGGGGGAGCTCATGGCCCGAGTCTGTCGGATCCGCGCTCGCCGAGCGCGAACGCCACGAGCCCGCCCGGTGACAGCTGGCCGGAGAGCACCTCGACCGACCAGCGGCGGTGTGCTTCCGCCAGCCGGTCCGTCGCCAGCACGTCGTCCGCGAAGTCGAGGACGTCGTGCAGCGCCCTGGTCGACTGGACGTACCGGAGCCGCACCGGGTCGAGGCGCACCGGGCCGTACCCCTCGACGAACGCCGCCTGGTCGGCCGGGGTCGGCGTCGCCAGAACTCCGCCGACCACGAACATGAGGTCCCACTCCGGGGTCGCGCGGGCGGCGTCGTCCCAGTCCACCAGCCAGACCCCGTGCGCGTCGTCGTCGGCCAGCAGCACGTTGCCCGGGTGCGGGTCGGTGTGCGCGACCACGGTGGGTGCGTCGGTCCACGCCTGCGTGTCGCTGGCCGCCGTGCGCGCGACCTCCCCGACCGCGAGCAGGCGGTCTCGCCCGGCCCCCCACAGCCGCAGCAGCGCGCCCACGTGGGGGTCGACCGCGCCCGTCGTCCCCAGACGCCGGTCGAGCTCGGCCAGCCGGACCAGGAGCGGCCCCGGGTCGTGGTCCACCGACGGCAGGGCCCGCAGCCCCGCCGTGTCGACCGGCACCCGGTGGACGGCGGCGAGCAGGGCGCCGAGCGAGCGCCAGTGCCCCGGCTCGAGACCCACGTCGAGTCCGCGCCGGTCGGACACCCACGGCACGACGCTCAGCCGCACCCCCTCGCGCTCGGACGTCAGCCCACCCTCGTGCGACGGAAGAGGCGCCGGGACCCCGGGGACACCGGCTCCCGCCAGGTGCCCGGCCACCGCGATGCCGGGCTGCGGACCCGTGCTGGTCTTCACGGCATACGAGCGGCCGTTGCCGACGACCCCGCGGAACAGGGCTGCACGCGCGTCGGCGCCCACCCCGACGGGGTGGACGCCGACGAGCCCGACGCCGAACTCCTCGGGGACCCGGCGCAGGAGGTCCTGCGTCAGTGGACCATCACCGGCGGTGCCCCCTCGGTGTCGGCGTCGTCGAGCAGGTGCGACTCCTCGTGCCGGCGCGGCAGGAACAGCGCGGCGACGAGCGACAGGCTCACCAGCGAGGCAGCCACCCAGAAGGTGTGGGCGTACGCGTCGGCCGCCAGCTTCGCGACCTGGCCGGCCAGCGCCTGGGCCGCAGCCTGCGGGCTGCCGCCGTGGTCGGCGAAGAACTGGCCGACGATGGGCAGCTTCGCGGCTGCCGCCTGGGCCGCCTTCGGGCCCTGCGTGGCCGCGACCTCGAGGTACTGACCACCCTGCGCCGCCAGCGGCCGGCTGTTGATCTGGTTGGTCAGGACGACCGAGAAGGTCGCCACACCCACCGAGCTGGCGATCTGCTGGGTGATGTTGAGCAGGGTCGACCCGCGGGCGACGTCGTGGTGGGTCAGCGTCTTCAGCGCCGAGGTCATGATCGGCATCATCGTGCTGCCCATGCCCAGCCCCATGACGAACAGCACCGGGATGAGGAAGCCCCAGTGCGAGGAGTCGGCCTGGATCTGGGTGAGGGTGAACATGCCGCCGATGATGAGCACGAGCCCGAACGGGACGATCCGCCCCACCGGGAACCGGTCGGCGAGCGCGCCCGCGATCGGCATGGTGAGCATCGCGCCGACACCCTGCGGTGCGACGAGCCACCCGGCGTTGAGCGGCGTCTCGTGCTGGACCTGCTGGAGGAACTGCGGGATCAGCAGCAGGCCGCCGAAGAACGACGCCGCGAAGATGAACATCGTGATGATCGAGACCGTGAGGTTGCGGTTGCTGAACAGCCGCAGGTCGAGCAGCGGGTGCTTCGGCTTGAAGCTGTAGAGCACGAACGCGACCATCAGGGCGAGCCCGACCAGGCCGGGCAGCAGGACCTTGGTGTGGCCGATGCCGCCCTCGCCGGGGATCGACGAGACGCCGTAGAGGAACAGCGCCAGGCCCGGGCTCATCATGAGCATGCCGACGAAGTCGAAGGACTCCGAGGGCTGCGGGTTGTCCTTGGGCAGGGCGAAGAACGCGTAGACGAGGGCGACGAGGCCGATCGGCGCGTTGATTAGGAAGATCCAGTGCCACGTGAAGTGGTCGATCAACCAGCCGCCGAGGATCGGGCCGAAGATCGGGCCCAGCAGCATCGGGATGCCGAGGATCGCCATGAGGCGGCCCATCCGCTTCGGGCCGGCAGCGCGGGTCATGATCGTCATGCCCAGTGGCATGAGCATGCCGCCGCCCAGGCCCTGCAGGACCCGGAAGCTGATGAGCATGCCGATCGAGCTCGCGGTCGCGCACAGCACCGAGCCGAGGGTGAAGAGCAGGATCGCCATCATGTACAGGCGCTTGGTGCCGAAGCGGTCGGCGGCCCACCCGGACATCGGGATGACGGTGGCGAGGGCGAGCGTGTAGCCGGTGACGGTCCACGCGACGGTGGAGTAGGCCAGGGGCTCGCCGCCGAACGCCGTCTGGAACGTGCGCAGGGCGACGTTGACGACGGTGATGTCGAGGATCGACATGATCGCCCCGAGGACGACGACGCCGGCGACCTTGAGGACGGCGGCGTCGATCTTCTCGGGGTACACGGGTGTCGTGGCTGGTGCTGACATCGGCACCTCTCCGGGTGAGGAGGGACGGGCGAGAGCTCGCGGCGGACGTCGCGAGGTCGGGGACCCCCTGCGCGACGCTGCGCCGGCCCCTCGATCGAGGCTAGTACCGGCCCCCGACAGCGCGCCCCCTCTTTTTGGACGGTCGACCCCGCTCGGCTGCGGGCCCACCCCGCTCGGCTGCGGGCCCACCCCGCTCGGCTGCCGGCCGGGCCCGCCCCCTCGCCACCGGGCGGGTCCGGCGCCGCCGGGTTAGCGTCGTCCCCATGGTCGACGTCGTCCGCTCCTTCCCGGTCAGCCGCCCGCCCGCCGAGGTGGTCGCCTACCTCGCCGACTTCTCCAACGCCGTGGCCTGGGACCCCGGCACCGTGCGCTGCGAACGCGTCGACTCCGGCCCCGTGCAGGTCGGCTCGCAGTGGCGCAACGTCTCCAAGGTGCTGGGGCGCGAGACCGAGCTCGACTACCGGCTGGTGACGATGGACAGCGACCACGTGGTCCTGCGCGGCACCAACAAGACCGCGACCTCCACCGACGACATCCGCGTCGTGGCGTCGCCGACCGGCAGCACGGTCACCTACTCCGCGCACATCGAGTTCAACGGGGTCGCCAAGCTGGCCGAGCCGCTGATGCAGCGGGTCTTCGAGAAGCTCGGCGACGAGACCGTGGAGGGCATCCAGCGCGAGCTGGGCGCCCCGTAGCCACCGTTCCGGTGCCCGTCGGCGCACGCCCGGGTATGCCGTAGCGTCGCCACCGTGACCACGTCACCACGCGCGCCGCGGACGGACGCCGAGGTCCCGGCATACTGGCGCGGCCTCGGGCTCCCCGGGCTCGCCGACATCCACGTGCACTTCCTGCCCGAGCGGATGCTGGCCAAGGTGTGGGCCTACTTCGACGAGGCGGCGCAGCACTACGGGCAGCCGTGGCCGATCCACTACCGGGACGACGAGCCCACGCGGCTGGCCACCCTGCGGGCACTCGGGGTGCGCGCGATCCCGTCGCTGACGTACCCGCACAAGCCGGGCATGGTGCAGTGGCTCAACGACTGGTGCGCCGACTTCGCCGCCCGCGTCCCCGACGCCGTCCACAGCGCCACGCTCTACCCCGAGCCCGGGGTCGGCGACCTCGTCGAGCGGGCGCTGGCCGACGGCGCCCGGTTGTTCAAGATGCACGTGCAGGTCGGCCGCTACGCCCCGGACGACCCGTTGCTCGACCCGGGGTGGGCAGCACTCGAGGCGGCCGGGGTGCCGGTCGTCCTGCACGCCGGCTCGGCCCCCAAGGACGGCGAGCACACGGGTCCGCGCCCGGTCGAGGCGGTGCTCGAGCGGTTCCCCGAGCTGGTGCTCGTCGTCGCGCACCTCGGCATGGGGGAGTACGACGCGTTCGCCGACCTCGCCGAGCGGTACCCGCGCGTTCACCTCGACACGACCATGGCCGGCACCGACTACGCCAACGCGTTCGCGCCGCTGCCCCCGTCGTACGTCGAGCGGCTCGGCGTCCTGGCGGACCGCGTCGTGCTGGGCTCGGACTTCCCCAACATCCCCTACCCGTACGCCCACCAGCTGGAGGCGCTCGACCGGCTCGGTCTCGGCGACGACTGGCTGCGGAAGGTGTTGTGGCACAACGGCGCCCGCCTCCTCGGGCTGGACGGCGCGGCGTCAGCGGAGGTGCGGTCCGAAGGCGCCGGGTCGGAGGCCCACGGTGGCTGACCGCGTGGCCGAGGCCATGCAGGACCTGTATGCCGTCGGGCCGGACGAGTTCATGGCGACCCGTGCGCGCCTGGTCGCCGACGCCAGGGCAGCCTCGGACAAGGCGGCCGCCACCGAGATCGGCAGGCTGCGCAAGCCGAGCCTGGCCGCGTGGGCGGTGAACCTCACGGCCCGGGAGGCCGAGGACGTCGTGGCCGACCTGGTCGACCTGGGGGAGCGGATGCGGTCGGCCCAGTCGCGGCTCGACGCAGCGGCACTGACCGGCATGCGCAAGGAGCGGGACGCCACCGTCGAGGTGTACGTGCGGGCGGCGACGCGGGCGGTCTCCGAGGCCGGCCGGTCGCTGAGCCCGGCCGCCCAGCAGGAGGTCCGGGCAACGGCGATCGCGGCGCTCGCCGACGAGCAGGCGTCCGCTGCGGTCACGTCGGGGCAGCTGACGCGCTCGCTGTCCTACAGCGGGTTCGGCGAGGTCGACCTGGCCGAGGCCCTGGCGCGAACCACGGGCGGCGCGATCCTCACGGTGGTTCCCGGGGGGCGCGGCGCCCGTGCTGGCGACGGCCGCCCCGGGGGTGTCCGGAAGCCCCGCGACCAGCAGCTCGACGACGACGCGGCGGGGTCCGGGGCCGACGGCGACGGGGCCGACGGCGACGGGGCCGGCGGTGAGGGGGCCGACGGCGACGGGGCCGGCGGTGAGGGGGCCGGCGACAGCGCGGCCGAGCTCCGGGCGGAGCGAGAGGCGGAGCTGGCGCAGGCGGAGCGTCGGCTGGCCGACGCCGAACGCGCGGTCTCCGTGGCCAGGGAGCGCGCCGAGGAGACCCGTGAGCGTCTCGCCGTGGTCGAGCGACAGCTGGCCAAGGCCCGGGAGGCGGACGAGCGCGCGCTCGAGGCGGTCACGGACGCCGTCCGGGAACGCAAGCAGGCCCAGGCTGCTCGGGACGAGGCGCGCAAGGCGCTCGCCGACTGACCGCGTGCCGCGTCACCACCTGTGCGTGCCCGGACCCGGCTCGAAGAGCCGATCCTCCCGGCGCGTCACCAGCCGTGCGTGCCCGGACCGCCCTTGAAGGGGCCGACCACCACGTCGGTCACCCAGCCCCCGTAGAAGCCGCCCTCCTGCGGGCGCACCGTCTCCCCGTCGACGACGCACCGGTCGACCGCGCCCGGCATCACGGCATACGCCCCGGCCAGGACCTCGAACCCGCGGGTGGGCTCGGGGTACGTCCACACGGCTCGCGGTGCCACCACGTCCCCGGTGACGAGGTCGAGGTAGGCGGCGCGGCCCTTCCACTCGCACCACGACGAGCCCTCGGCGGGACGCAGCGCGCCCGGGGCGAACGCGGCGGACGGCAGGTAGTACGTCGGCGGGTGGCTCGTCTCCAGGACCCGCCACGAGCGGGTCGTGTCGGCCACCCGGACGCCACCCAGCCACACCTCGACGTGCTGGCTGCTGGGCTCGACCCGCGGCGGGCGGGGGTAGTCCCAGACGGACTCCTGCCCCGGGCCCGGGGGCAGCGGCGTGGGGCGCTTCATGGCGCCACGGTAGGTCGCCGCGGGCGATCCCGCCGGTTGCGTCCTACGGTGGGGACAGGAGGTGGTCCGATGACCGAGCAGCAGGCCGACACCCCCCGGGACGGGATCGACCCGGGCGTCCCCCCGAGCGGCACGGGATGCGTCGAGTGCCTCGAGAGCGGCGGCTGGTGGGTCCACCTGCGCCGGTGCGCGCAGTGCGGCCACATCGGGTGCTGCGACTCCTCGCCCTCGCAGCACGCGACCGCCCACCACCGGGAGACCGGGCACCCCGTCATCACGAGCTTCGAGCCGGGCGAGGACTGGTTCTGGGACTTCCCGAGCGGGCAGGGGTTCCTCGGCCCGCGGCTCGCGGACCCGCAGAGCCACCCGGTGGACCAGCCCGTCCCCGGCCCGGCCGGCGCCGTCCCGGCGGACTGGCGCGACCACGTGCACTGAGCCAGCCGTAGGGGCGACCGCGGCCGGCAGGCCGCGGCACCACCGGCCGCCGGACCTCTCGTCGCCTCAGGGTCGACCCTGAGGGGACTAGTCCGTGGTGGGGGTCGAGATGGGTAGAAAGCCGGATGCGCCCGCATGCGCCCGACCGTCACCGTGGGGCCATGGCCCTCCACACCGAGCCGCACCCGTCGACGGCGACGACCGCAGACCTGCGTCGTCCTGCCGCGCGGTACCGGCTCGCCCGCCGCGCACCGGGGGGTCGCGGCGGGGGGAGGGCCGCCAGGCTCCTGCTGTCCGGTGGCCTGGCCGTGGGCATCCTCGCCATCGCGCTGCCGAAGGTGGCCGGCGCCGGCTGGTCGCAGATCGCGGCGGTCCTCGGCGGCCTCAGCCTGCTGCAGGTCGCGGTGCTGACCGTCGTCTGGCTGGCGGGCCTGTGGGCGCAGACACCCGCGCTCACCGCGGCCATGCCGGGCCTGTCCCACCGCCGGGCGCTGCTGCTCAACCTCACCGGCTCGTTCGTGTCCAACCTGCTGCCGCTCGGTGGGGCGGCCGGCACCGTCGCCAACTGGCGGATGGCCCGGTCGTGGGGTTTCACCACGGCCGCCTTCGGCCGCTGGGCCGTCCTCACCAACCTCGTCGACACCCTCCTCAAGCTCGTCCTGCCCGGACTGGCGCTCCTCTGGCTCGGCGTTGCCGGCGTGGAGGTGTCGAGCAGCGTCAGCACCGCGGCATACGTCGGGCTCGGGCTGCTCACCGCCAGCGTCCTCGCGGTGTGGCTCGTCGCCCGCGACGACCGCGCGGTGCGCTGGCTCGGCCGGTGCGCCGACCGCGTGGTGGCGCGGGTGCGGTTCCTGCCGCGCGCCGAGGAGGGGTATGCCGAGCGGGCCGCGTCGTTCCGCCGCGAGAGCGCGGGCCTCGTCGCCGCCGGATGGGGCCGGATGGTCGGCGCCAAGCTCGCGTACTCCGCGCTGCAGGCGCTGCTCCTCTGGGCCGGCCTGCGGATGATCGGGGCCGACGTGCACCCGGCGGTCGTGGCGGCGGCGTTCGCGGTGGAGCGGATCCTGACGATGGCCGCGATCACGCCGGGCGCGTCGGGGATCGTGGAGCTGGGGATGGTGGGGGTGCTCGTGGCGTTCCGGGTGGAGCCGGCGCTCGCCGCAGCCGGGGTGCTGCTGTACCGGGGTTTCATCTTCGGTGCGGAGATCCCGGTGGGCGGGCTGTCGATGCTCGCGTGGTCGCTGCGCCGCCGGCCGCTGCCTGCCTAGGCTCGTCGGGTGACGCCCGACCCGAGACCGCACGCCGACCTCGCCCCGGAGTCGTCCCCCGCCGGGCTGCTGGCGTGGGCGCGCACCCGGCTCGAGCAGGAGCGCGAGCAGACGCTGGCCTCGCTGCGCGACCGGGAGGCCGACGTCGCCGCGATCGTCGCGGCGTCCGAGGGGTCGAACGCCGACGACGAGCACGACCCCGAGGGCGCGACGATCGCCTTCGAGCGCGCCCAGGTCGACGCCCTCGCCCGGCACGCGCTGGCCCACCTCGAGGAGGTCGCGGCGGCGCTGCGCCGGGTCGAGGACGGCAGCTACGGCACCTGCACGGTGTGCGGCCGGCCCATCCCGAGGGAGCGGCTCGAGGCCAGGCCCACCGCGACGACCCACGTCGCCTGCGCCGGCTGACGGCCGTCGCCCGCACGCCTGTCACCCGTCATCGGCGATGCAGATGTGACGGACACGCCACGCCTGCACCCCCGATCCCGCGGGGACCCGGCGTCAGCGGGTCGGCTGGAAGCCGCGCAGCCGCAGGCTGTTGGTCACGACGAACACCGACGAGAGCGCCATCGCGCCGCCCGCGATCATCGGGCTCAGCAGCCCCGACGCGGCGAGCGGGATCGCGGCCACGTTGTAGGCGAACGCCCAGAACAGGTTGCCCCGGATCGTCCCCAGCGTGCGCCGGGCCAGCCGGATCGCGTCCGGGGCCGCGCGCAGGTCGCCCCGCACGAGCGTCAGGTCGCTCGCCTCGATCGCGACGTCGCTGCCGGTGCCCATGGCCAGCCCGAGGTCGGCCTGGGCCAGCGCGGCCGCGTCGTTGACGCCGTCCCCGACCATCGCCACGACCCGGCCCTCGTCCTGGAGCCGGCGGACGACGTCGACTTTGTCCTGCGGGAGGACGTCGGCGACGACCTCGTCGATGCCCACGGCCCGGGCGACCTCGTGGGCCGCGGCCTCGTGGTCGCCGGTCAGCAGGACCGGGTGCAGGCCGAGGTCCCGCAGCCTGCTGACGGCCTCGGCGGAGGTGTCCTTGACGGTGTCGGCGACGGCGACGACACCACGGGCGGTGCCGTCCCAGGCCACGACGACGGCCGTGGCGCCACGTCCCCGGGCGGTGTCGAGCGCGCCGGCGAGCTCCGGCGGGACCGCGACCGACCAGTCCTCGAGCAGCTGCGGGCGGCCGACGACGACGGCGTGGCCCTCGACGACGCCCTGGACGCCGAGCCCGGCAGTCGAGGCGAAGTCCTCGACCGGCGGCAGGTCACCGGCCTCGGCGGCGCGCGCCGTGATGGCGGCGGCGACCGGGTGCTCCGACGCGGCCTCGACCGCGCCGGCCAGTCGCAGCACCTCGGCGGCGTCCTCGCCGGTCGCGGCGACGACGTCCTGCACGGTCATCCGGCCGGTCGTCACGGTGCCCGTCTTGTCGAGCACCACGGTGTCGACGCGCCGGGTGGACTCCAGCACCTCGGGCCCGCGGATGATCAGGCCGAGCTGGGCGCCGCGGCCGGTCCCGACCATGAGGGCGGTGGGGGTGGCCAGGCCGAGGGCGCAGGGGCAGGCGACGATGAGCACGGCGACGGCCGCGGTGAAGGCGGCGGTCCAGCCGGCACCCGTGCCGACCCAGAAGCCGAGGGTCGCGACGGCCAGGACGATGACGACCGGCACGAACACGGCGGACACGCGATCGGCCAGCCGCTGGACCTGGGCCTTGCCGTTCTGCGCGTCCTCGACGAGCTGCGCCATCTGGGCGAGCTGGGTGTCGGCGCCGACCCGCGTGGCGCGCACGACGAGGCGGCCGCCGGCGTTCACGGTCGCGCCGATGACGGCGTCTCCGGGGCCGACCTCGACCGGCACGGACTCGCCCGTCACCATCGAGGCGTCCACCGCGCTGGTGCCCTGCTCGACCTCGCCGTCGGTGGCGATCTTCTCGCCCGGGCGGACGACGAACCGCATCCCCACGGCCAGCTCGGACACGGGTACGCGCTCCTCGCGCGCCGATTCGCCCTCGCCCCGAAGGACGCTGACGTCCTTGGCGCCCATCTCCAGCAACGCCCGCAGGGCGGCGCCGGACGCGCGCTTGGCCCGCGCCTCGGCATACCGGCCGGCGAGCAGGAAGGCGGTCACGCCCGCGGCGGCCTCGAGGTAGATGTTTCCCGCACCGTCGGTGCGCTCGAGCGTGAAGCGGAACGGGTGCGTCATGCCCGGCTCGCCGGCGGTGCCGAGGAACAGGGCGTAGAGCGACCACCCGAGGGCCGCGAGCGTGCCGACCGAGACGAGGGTGTCCATGGTCGACTGCCCGTGCCGCAGGTTCGTCCAGGCAGCGCGGTGGAACTGCCAGCCGCCCCACACGACAACCGGGGCCGCCAGGACGAGCGAGGCCCACTGCCAGTAACGGAACTGCCAGGCCGGCACCATCGCCAGGACGATGACCGGGGCGGCCAGGGCCGCTGAGACGAGGAACCGGTGGCGCAGGGCGCGCAGGGCGGTGTCGGTGCGGTCCTCCTGGCCGCCGGGGACGGGCTCGGCGGCGGTCTCGCGCGGTGCGGGGACCTCCGCGGTGTAGCCGGTCGCCTCGACGGTGTGCACGAGGTCGTCGGGCGTCAGGGTGTCGGGGAACGTCACGCGCGCCTTCTCGGTCGCGTAGTTCACCGAGGCAGTGACGCCGTCGAGCTTGTTGAGCTTCTTCTCGATCCGGGCCGCGCACGACGCGCAGGTCATGCCGCCGATGACGAGCTCGACGTCGCGGGTCGTCGTGGCGGTGCCGCCGCCGGACGCCGCGTCCGAGCTGGACGGACCGGGCGTGGGGCCGGTCGTGCCGGTGTCAGTGGCCATGGGTGGTGGCCTCCTTCCCGGCGACGACGGTGAACGCTGCGGTCCGCACGACGCCGCCGTGCTTGAAGTCGAGGTGCAGCCGGTAGGTGCCGGCGCTCGGTGCGGTGGTGTGGAACACGATGCCGGGACCCGGTTGCGTGCGCCCGTCGCCGGGCTCGCCGTCGGGGTGGACGTGCAGGTATGCCAGGTCCCCCTGGCGCAGGGCCACGAGGTGCCCGTAGGCCGCGAGGTACGGCTGCAGGTCGGTCACCGGCCGGCCGGCCCGCGACACCGAGAGGGTGAGGCGCGAGTCACGTCCCGGGGTCAGCGACCCGTCCAGGGTCACGGTGTACCCGTCGACCGTCGTCGTCGTGCTCGGCAGCGGAAGTGCTTGCGGGACGAACGGTCCGGGCACGAGGAGGTCCGTGCCCAGCGTCGTGGCGGGCGCCTCCCCGGCCGGGTCGAAGTCGGCGAACAGGCGCCACGGCCCCGGCGTCAGGTCGAGCGTCGTCGACCATTTGCCGTCGGCCGCCAGGGTCGGGTGCACGTGCTGGAACCCGGTCTGGTCACGACGCACCGCGATGAGGTGCAGGTCCTTGTCGTGCGAGGTGGTGTAGGCCTTCAGGGGCTGCGCGTCCGCGTCGAGGACGCGGAACGAGACCGTGGCTGCGCGCCCGGCCGCGGTGGTCGAGTGGTCGAGGACGAGCCGGAAGCCGTTCTCGGCGACCTGGAGTCCTCCGGGCAGCTCGGTGGCCGGAGCGGCCGCGTCCATCGCGGCGTGGCCGCCGTCGGCGTGGTCGTCGCCGCTCGCCATGCCGTCGTGGCCGGCGCCGTCGGCGTGGGCACCGGCGGGAGCCGCCGGCACACGGGGGTCGGCGAGGTGGCCGACGCCGAGGGCGGCGCCGAACGCCACGGCCAGGCCGGCGCCGAAGGCGCCGACCCGGCTCGCGGTGTTCAC
>NZ_JBHUYG010000030.1:0-40242 GCF_042668795.1 Pedococcus sp. NPDC057267
GGTCCGTCGGGACCCGACCCGGTCGACGGCGACTGAGCACCGCACCGGCGCGGGCCGGTGCGGCCAGTGCGGTCCGGCTCAGGGGAGCTTGCCCGGGTCAGGGGAGCTTGCCCGGGTCAGGCGGGCTCGCCCGGCTCAGGCGGGCTTGACCGCCAGGACCGGGCAGGGCGCCTCGAGCAGCACGCGCTGCGCCGTCGACCCCAGGATGAGCTTGCCGACCGGCGTGCGGTGACGCAGCCCGATGACCAGCACGGAGGCGTCGACCTCTCGCGCCACGGCGAGCAGCGCCTCGGCGGGGTCGCTGCCCTCCTCGACCCGGCGCACGCTCGCGTCGAGGCCGAGCTCGGCGAGGTCGCGGCCGACCCGCGCGAGCTGGTCGTCGGGCGCCCGGTGGGCGTCGGCGAGTACGTCGTCGCGCGACATGTTGACCACGAGCAGCGGCTCGTGCCGCCGCCGGGCCTCCTGGGCCGCGTGCGAGAGCGCCGCCTCGCCGAACGCGTTGGGGACGTACCCCGTGAGCACCGTCATCGTTCCTCCTCAGCCGGCCCAGCCGGGTTCGCTGCCGCCACGGCCGGACTGCGCCACTGCTGCCCGGACACCGGCCGGTCGCCCCGACCGGTCAGCGTCGACGTCCGCCGGGTTCGTGTCCGCCTCGGCGGAGCCGCCGCCGCTGCCGTCGCCGCCACCGGGACGGTCGTCGCCGTGCCCGCCGCGACCGCGGCGCAGCAGCGCACCGATCAGCGGCCACGCGAGGGCGAGCACGATGAGGACGTAGCAGACCCACGCCACCGGTCCGCCGACGAGACCGGAGATGTCGCCACCGGTGAGCTGGAGCGACTGCCGGCCCTTGCGCTCGACGAGCGGGCCGAGGATGACGCCCACGATGAGCGGCAGCACCGGGAGCCCGAACCGACGCATCGCGAACCCGAGCAGGCCCAGCACGAGCAGCAGCCACAGGTCGAACGGCTGGCTGTTCACGGCATACGCACCCATGGACGCGAAGAACAGGATGCCCGCGTAGAGGTAGGGCCGCGGGATCTGCAGCAGCTTGGCCCAGGCCGGGGCGAGGGGCAGGTTGAGCAGCAGCAGCATCGTGTTGCCGATGAACAGGCTGGCGATGAGCGCCCAGACCAGCGCCGGCTCCTTGGTGAGCAGGAGCGGTCCCGGCTCGATGCCCCAGCCCTGGAGCGCCGCGAGCATGATCGCGGCCGTGGCGTTGGTCGGCAGGCCGAGGGCCAGCATCGGCACGAGCGTGCCGGCTGCAGAGGCGTTGTTGGCCGCCTCCGGGCCGGCGACGCCCTCGATGGCGCCCCTGCCGAACTCCTCCGGGTGCCTGGAGAGCTTCTTCTCGGCCGTGTAGGACAGCAGCGTCGGGATCTCCGCGCCGCCGGCCGGCATGGCGCCGAACGGGAAGCCGAGGACGGTGCCGCGCAGCCACGGCTTCCACGAGCGGGACCAGTCGCTGCGTCCCATCCACGGCCGGCCGACGGGGATGACCTCGCCCGCCTTGCGCCGCAGGTGCGCGGCGACCCACAGGGCCTCGCCGACCGCGAAGATGCCCACGGCCACGACGACGACGTCGATGCCGTCCGCGAGCTGCGGCAGGCCGCCGGTGAGGCGCTGCTGGCCGGTGACGAAGTCGATGCCGACGACCCCGATGGTCAGGCCGAGCAGTAGCGAGGCGAGGCCCCGGACCCGCGAGGCGCCCAGCACCGCCGTGACACCCGTGAAGGTGAGCAGGATGATCGCGAGGTACTCCGGCGCGCCGAGGCTGATCGCGAACTTCGCCACCTGCGGCATGAGGAAGACGATCCCCAGCGTGCCGATGGTGCCCGCGATGAACGAGCCGATGGCCGAGGTCGCGAGCGCCTGGGCGGCGCGACCCGCCTTGGCCATCTTGTTGCCCTCGATCGCGGTCACGACCGAGGCCGACTCGCCCGGGGTGTTGAGCAGGATCGAGGTCGTCGACCCGCCGTACATGCCGCCGTAGAAGATGCCGGCGAACAGGATCAGGCCCTCGACGGGCTGCAGCCCGTAGGTGATCGGCAGGAGCAGGGCGACCGTCATGGCCGGCCCGATGCCCGGCAGGACGCCGACGGCGGTGCCGACGGTGACCCCGAGCAGCGCGATGAGGAGGTTCATCGGCGACAGGACGTCGCCGAAGCCCCCGAGGAGGCTCAGGAGGTTGTCCATCAGAGGATTCCCTGGAGCATGCCGGCGGGCAGGTTGACCCCGAGCCCGATCGCGAACGCGTAGAACGTGGTGAGCGACAGGGCCAGCCCCGCGGCGAGGCCCCGGACGTGGTGGCGGTTGCCGAGGGCGAAGGCCGAGCCCGCGAAGAGCAGGGCCCCGCTGATCACCCAGCCGAGCGGCTCGATGAGCAGGGCGTTGACGGCGAAGGCTGCGACGAGCAGGCCGATGGTGCGCCAGTCGACGCTGGTCGACAGGTCGACGTCCTCACCCTCCTCCGCCTCACCGGCGCCGCCACGGGCGACGTCGACGGCGTAGAAGACGGCGACGACGAGCAGCAGCACCCCGAGCAGGATCGGCATGGGCTTGGGGCCCACCGGGTCGTTGCTGCTGGACACGTGGCCGATCCGGCTGGCGTCGAACAGGACGTAGGCGCCCAGCAGGGCAAGGCCCGCGCACAGCCCGTACTGTGCGCGGTCCCTGACCTGCGGGCGGCCCGAGGTGGGCTGGGTCATGCCAGGCCGAGCTGCTGGAGGATGCCGGCCACGTCCTGGTCCTGCTGCTTGAGGAACGTGCTGAACTCGTCACCGGTCTGGAAGGCGTCGGTCCAGCCGCGCTTCTTCTCCTCGTCCTTCCACGCCTGCGAGTCGTGCATCTTCGTCAGCGCGTCGGTCCAGGCCTTCTTGTCGGCGTCGGAGATGCCGGGGGGTGCCACGATGCCGCGCCAGTTGGTGAAGACCAGGTCGATGCCCTGCTCCTTGAGCGTCTTGACGTCCTTGAGCGCCTCGATCGGCTTGTCGCTCGTCACCGCGAGCACCCGCACGTCGCCGGCCTCGACCTGGTCGAGGAACTCGCCGAAGCCGCTGGCGCCGAACGCGATCTTGTTGCCGAGCAGCGCCGGCAGGAGCTCACCGCCACCGTCGTAGGAGACGTAGCTGACCTGCTTGGGGTCGATGCCGACGGCCTTCGCCAGCTGCATCGGCAGCAGGTGGTCGGGGCCGCCCGGGGAGGAGCCGCCGCCGACGGCGACCTTCTTCGGGTCGGCCTTCCACGCGGCGACGAGCTGGTTGATGTCCTTGTACGGGGAGTCCTTGGGCACGACGATCGCGCCGGCCTCCTCGATCAGCTTGGCGATCGGCGTGGTCTCCGCGAGCGTCGCCTTGGACTTCTGGGTGTATGCCGCGCCGACGACGCCCAGCCCCATCTGCATGGCGAGCTTGCCGTTGCCCTTCTCGTTCACGACGCGCTGCAGTCCGACGGTGCCGCCGGCGCCGGGCAGGTTGAACACCTGGACGGAACCGGTGATCTTCTGGGCCTCCATGACCTTGGCCGCGGTCCGGGCGGTCGTGTCGTACCCGCCGCCGGGGCTGTTCGGGACCATGAGCTGCAGGCCCGTCGCGGGCTTGCCGCCGTCGGAGGAGGCCGAGGCGGTGCCCTTGGCGGCCGTGGCGCCGCAGGCGCTGAGCAGCAGGGCGGCCGCGGCGGTGGCCGCCGCGAGGACGGTCGTGGGACGGGCTCTCATCGTTGAGACCTTTCGTCGTGCGGGACGTTGCGGGGGGAGACTTCCGCTCGCGGGGAGGCGAGCGCCATGATCGTGGCGGCCACCTCCCCGGCCCGTCCCCCTTCTGTCAGCAGTGAAGGTTGAGTTCATAGTGTTCGTACGCCGGCGCCGGCGGCCCACCCTGGCCGGCCAGCTGCTCGTCCTGCAGCTGGCGGTGGTCGTCGTGGTGCTCGTGCTCGTCGGTGCAGTGTCCCTCGCGCAGTCCGAGGCGACGTTCCGCGGGGTCGAGGGGCGCCGGGTCAGCGCGCTGGCCGAGCAGCTCGGGGGCAACCCGCTCGTCCGGACCAACCTCGCCACGCCGTCCACCCGCACCGGTCTCGCCACGCTGGGGCAGTCCGTGGTGACGCAGTCCCGGGTGACGTCGGTGACCTTCGCCGACGCCGACGAGGACGTCCGGACCTCGACCGACCCCTCACTGGAGGGTGGCCGGATCCCGTTGCCGCGCAAGGCCGTCGCCGACGGAGCGAGCTGGTCCGGCACGCTCGAGCTGTTCGGGCAGCGGCAGATCGTGAGCCAGGTGCCGGTCTTCAGCGTGGCGGACGGGCACGTCGGCGAGCACCTCGGCACGGTGATGATCACCGAGGCGTTCCCGTCCGCGTGGCAGCGGCTGCGCGGGGCCTCGTCGTACCTGCTCACCTACCTCGGCACGGCGCTCATCGTCGGCCTGGTCGGGTCGTGGTTGCTGGCGCAGCGGATCAAGCGGCAGACCCTCGGCATGGAGCCGGAGGAGATCACCGGCCTCGTCGAGCACCGCGAGGCCCTCCTCTACGGCATCGCCGAGGGCGTCGTGGCCCTCGACCCGCAGGGCCGGATCACGCTCGTCAACGACGTGGCCCGCAAGCTGCTCGACCTGCCCGAGCACGCCACCGGGCTGAGCCTCACCGACCTGCGGATCACCGGACGCCTGCTGACGGTGCTCACCGGCGACGGCGAGGCCACCGACGAGGTGGTCGTACGCCGCGGCCGGGTGCTGGTCATGAACCGGATGAGCGTCGACAAGGACGGCCGCCACCTCGGCACCGTCACCACGCTGCGCGACCGGACCGCCCTCGCCGCCCTCGAGCGCGAGCTCGGGTCGTTCCGCAGCAGCACCCAGCTGCTGCGGGCGCAGCGGCACGAGTTCGCGAACCAGCTCCACACGATCAGCGGCCTCATCCAGATCGGCGAGTACGACGAGGTGGTGCGCTACGTCGACGCGGTCAGCGAGCGCCGGCACTCCCTCGACCTCTCCGTCAACAGCCGGGTCCGCGACCCCGCCGTCGGGGTGCTCCTCATGGCCAAGGCGTCGATCGCCGCCGAGCGGCGGGTCGACCTGCGGATCAGCGACGACACCTCGCTGGACCGGCTCGACACCGAGGACTCCGCCGACGTCGCGACGGTGGTGGGCAACCTCGTCGACAACGCGATCGACGCGGCCGCCGGCAGCGCCGGCTCGTGGGTGGAGGTCGGCATCGCCCACGACAGGACCACGGTGCGGGTCACGGTCCGCGACTCGGGGCCCGGCGTCACGGACGACGTCGCCGACTCCGTCTTCGAGCAGGGCGTCACGAGCAAGACCGACGGCGAGGGCGAGCACGGGATCGGCCTGGCCCTGACCCGGCTGGTGTGCCGTCGCCGCGGTGGCGAGGCGGAGTTCCACAACACCGCCGACGGCGCGGTCTTCACCGCCCACCTCACGGTCACGCCCGTCCCCGAGGCGGTGTCCCGGTGAGCGGCCCGACGCCCACCCGCATCACCGACGCGGTGGCGGACGACGGCATACGCGTCCTCATCGTCGACGACGACTTCATGGTGGCGCGCGTGCACACCGGGTTCGTGGAGAAGGTCGAGGGCTTCGAGGTGGTCGGTGTCGCGCACACCGCGGCGGACGCCCTCACCCAGGTCTCCGAGCACCGGCCCGACCTCGTGCTGCTCGACATGTACCTGCCCGACCGGTTCGGCCTCGACGTCCTCGGCGAGCTGCGCCGGGCGGGCAGCGACTGCGACGTCATCGTCATCACCGCGGCCCGCGAGCTCGACGCCGTGCGCGGGGCGATCCAGCGCGGCGTGGTCGACTACGTGCTCAAGCCGTTCGGCTTCCAGGACCTGCGCGAGCGCCTCGAGCGGTATGCCGCGCAGCGCCAGCTCCTGCGCGGCGCCGACGAGGTCGACGGCCAGGCCGAGATCGACCGGGTCCTCGCCCGCGCCGGATCGGGGTCGACCGTGCTGCCCAAGGGCCTCAGCCCCGAGACGGTGGCCGTCGTCGCCGACGCGCTGCGGACCGCCGACGGCACCCTGTCCGCGACCGAGGCGGCCGAGGCGGTGGGCATCTCGCGGGTGAGCGCCCGGCGCTACCTGGAGTACTTCGTCAGCACCGGCCGGGCGGAGGTCTCCCTGCGCTACGGCACCACCGGCCGCCCGGAACGGCGCTACCGCCGTGCCTGAGGCGCCGGACCGAGCGCCCGGTCCCGGGCCCCGCCCCACGTCGTCCGCGGACGCGGCCGCCCGGTCCGCGGCGTCCGCCAACGCCCCCGCCGCCCGGCACGCGCTCGACGTGCTCACCCTGCTCGCGCGGCACACCGAGCCCCTGCCCGCCGGGGCGATCGCGCGGGACCTGGGACTCCCGCGATCGACGACCTACCACCTGCTGGCCGTGCTGCGGGACGCCGGCTTCGTCACCCACCTGCCCGAGGACCGGCGCTACGGGCTGGGCGTCGCGGCCTTCGAGCTCGGGTCGGCCTACCAGCGGCAGGCGCCGCTGCAGCGCATCGCCCGCCCGCTCCTCGGCCGGCTCGTGGACGCGACGACCCACAACGCGCACCTGGCGGTGCTGCACGGCCGCGACGTCCTCTACGTCATCGAGGAGCGCGCCCCCGGGCGACCCCTGCTCGTCACCGACGTCGGGGTGCGGCTGCCGGCCACCCTCACGGCCAGCGGCCTGGCCATGCTGGCCGAGCTGCCCGCCGCGCAGGTCCGGGCCCTCTTCCCGCACCGGGACACCCTCGTCCAGCGCGACGGGCGCGGGCCCGCGAGCGTCACCGAGCTGCGCCGCGAGCTCGCCGCCGTCCGCGCCCGGGGGTACGCCACGGAGGACGGCTCGGTCAGCCCCGGCCTCGCGTCGGTGGCGCGGGCCGTCCTCGACCACACCGGCCACCCCGTCGCCGGCATCGCGGTCACCTTCCCCCGGGACGAGGTCGACGCGGCCGAGCAGGAGCGCCTCGTCGCGGCCGTGACCCGCACCGCGGCCGCGTTGACGGCCAGGATCCGCGGGGTCCGCTGACCGCAGCGGGCGACCACCGCAACGCTCCCCTGCTCCCCTGCCCCCGGGGGGACAACACCCTCGCCCCGCGGCCTGGGTCCGGCTGCAGCGGAGCGGGCCGCGGCGCCGTCGACCCCGTCCTCCCGGACCCGACGGCGCGTCGCCTCCGTTGCCGCCGAGTTCCCAGACTCGTTTGCCACACTGGCGCCCGACGACGAAGGCAGGACATGACGACGACGCATGGATTGAGGCCGACCCCGTGGCCGCGGCGTGTCGCCGCCGGCGGTGTGACGCTGCTCCTGGCTGCCGCCGCGGCCGGGTGCAGTGGTCGCGGCGCCGCAGAGGGCCCGCACCCCGCACAGCCGCAGGCGCGGGTGCTCGCCGCCGGGCCCCCGGCACCCCGGCCCGTCACCACGACCGCCGCACCTCGACCCCCGGCCTTCGCCCCGGTCGTGACCGACCGCATCCCCACTCCGAGCGTGACCCTCCCCCTGTCCGCGGTGGTGCCCGGGACGACCAACATGCAGCCGGCCGCAGCGGACGCCTTCGCGCGGGCGTTCGCGGCAGCCCGGGCGGCGGGGCTCGACCCGCAGATCCGGTCCGCGTGGCGCAGCGCCGCCTTCCAGCAGGTCCTCTTCGACCGGGCCGTCGCGCGGTACGGGTCGGTGCAGGCAGCCTCGAACTGGGTCCTGCCGCCGTCGCGGTCGGCCCACGTGAAGGGCTACGCCGTCGACGTGCACCCGCAGGCCGTCGCGGCCTGGCTCGAGGTGCACGGGGCCGCCTTCGGCATCTGCCGCACCTACGCCAACGAGTGGTGGCACTTCGAGTACCTCGCCACGTCCACCTGCCCGCCCAGGCTGCCGACCGCCGCCGGCTGACCCCACAATGGCCGGGTGCCCGACACCCCCGTGACCGCCGTCGTTCTGTGCGGGGGCACGGGGCGGCGCTTCGGCGGCGACAAGACCCGCGCCGACCTCGGCGGCGCCACCGTCCTGGACCGGCTGCTCGACGGCCTGCCCGGCGGCTGGCCGGTCCTGTGCGTCGGCGAACGCCGCCCGACGACGCGCGAGGTCACCTGGCTGCGTGAGGACCCGCCCGGCGGCGGCCCCGTCGCCGCGCTGGCCGCCGCCCTCCCCCACGTCACGACGCCCGTCCTCGTCGCGCTCGGTGGTGACATGCCGTATGCCGCGCCCGCGGCACCCGCCCTCGCCGGCCGCCTCGGGGCGGCCGGCCGGCAGGGGGCCGGCGAGCGAGCCACGGGCGAGCGCGGCGCCGGCAGGGACGGTGACCGCGAGCACGGCGCCGGCGGGCCCGGCGCCGGCTGCCCGCCCGAGGTGGTGGCCGCCCGGGACGCCGGCGGGCGGGTGCAGCCCCTCCTCGCGGCATACCTCGTGGACGCCCTGCGCGCGGCGGTCCCGACGCCGGCGGCGGGAGCCCCGCTCATGCGGCTGCTGGACCGGCTGCGGGTCGAGGCGGTCGAGGTCGCGGACCCGGCGGCGCTCGACATCGACACCCCGGGCGACCTCGAACGGGCGCGTCATAGGCTCGAGCCGTGAAGGCCATCACCATCCCCCAGCCCGGAGACGCAGACGCCCTCGTCCTCGACGAGGTGCCCGACCCACAGCCTGCGGCGGGTGAGGTCCGGGTGCGGGTCGCCGCGGCCGGGGTCAACCGCGCGGACGTCATGCAGCGGATGGGCCACTACCCGCCGCCGCCCGGCGCGCCGGAGTACCCCGGGCTGGAGGTGAGCGGCACCATCGACGCGGTCGGCGACGGCGTCGAGGGCTGGTCGGTCGGCGACCAGGTGTGCGCGCTGCTGTCGGGCGGCGGCTATGCCGAGCTGGTGTGCGTGCCGGCCGGGCAGCTGCTGCCCGTCCCTGCGGGGCTGTCGCTCGAGGACGCGGCGGCCCTGCCGGAGGTCGTGAGCACCGTCTGGTCCAACGTCTTCATGACCGCCAACCTGCTGCCCGGCCAGACCCTGCTCGTCCACGGCGGGTCGTCCGGGATCGGCACCATGGCCATCCAGCTCGCCCGCGAGGTCGGCGCGCACGTCGCCGTCACCGCCGGCACGGCCGAGAAGCTCGAGGCCTGTCGCGAGCTCGGCGCTGAGGTGCTCGTGAACTACCGCGAGGAGGACTTCGTCGAGCGGGTGCGGGCGGCGACCGGCGGGGCCGGGGCCGACGTCGTGCTCGACAACATGGGCGCGAAGTACCTGGCCCGCAACGTCGAGGTCCTCGCCCCCAACGGCCGGCTCGTCGTCATCGGCCTGCAGGGCGGCCGGACGGCCGAGCTCGACCTCGGCATGCTCCTGGCCAAGCGGGGTGCCGTCATCGCCACCTCGCTGCGCGCACGCCCGGCGAGCGAGAAGGCCACCATCGTCGCTGCCGTGCGCGAGCACGTCTGGCCGCTCGTCGAGGCCGGACGCGTGCGCCCGGTCGTCCATGCGCGGTTCGCGCTCGCGGACGCGGCAGCCGCCCACCGAGCCCTCGAGGAGAGCGGCCACATCGGCAAGATCCTGCTGACCACCTGACCACCTGACCACCTGACCACCTGACCCGCTGACCCCCTGACGACACCGCCCCCGCCCCGCGGGGCCATCCCCGCTCGTCTGTGCACACACCTGCGTGCCACTGCGCAGTGAGCGGATCCATGCGCAGTGGGACGGGCGTCTGTGCGCAGACGAGCGATCCGTGCCTGCGGCGCGCGGACGGACGTCTGTGCGCAGACGAGCGATCCGTGCGTGCCGTGGCGGCGGGTATCCTTGGGGTAGCAAAGGGTTCCTGTGCGTCTTGGAGGCGGGTGCGGCGCACGCCCGTTTCGGCGTGCCCTCGCCCCGCACAGAACGAGAACCCGTGTCACCGATCGCCTCCTACCGCCGCCTGTTCTCGGTGGCCGGTCCCGCCTACGTCGTCACCGCCTTCCTCGCGCGCCTGCCGCTGGCCATGAGCCAGATGGGCGCCCTCCTGCTCGTGTCACGCACGACCGGTTCGTATGCCGCGGGCGGCCTGGCCGCCGGCACGCTCGCCGTCGTGAGCGCGGTCGCCTCGCCGCTGGCCGCCGCGGTCGCGGACCGGGTCGGGCAGCGGCCCGTCCTGCTCGTGCAGTCGGTCCTCGCCGGGCTCGGGCTGCTGGCCCTCGTCGCGCTCGCCGCAGCCGGGCGACCCGCGGCCGTCCTCGTCACCGCAGCCGGCGTGACCGGTGCGTTCCTGCCCCAGGTCGGGCCGATGGCCCGGGTCCGGTGGCGGCCGCTGACCGCCGGGCAGGGGAGCCTCCAGCCGCGACTGGTGTCGACCGCCTTCTCGTACGAGGGCGCCGCCGACGAGGCGTCGTTCGTCCTCGGCCCGGCGCTGCTGGGGGTGCTCGTGTCGGTCGCCGCGCCGGGCGCCGGGCTCGTGCTGGCGGCGGTGCTGCTGCTCGTCTTCGGGACCGCGTTCGCCCTGCACGACTCCGCGCGCCTCACCCACGCGGTCCGTGCGGCCGCCGGCGTCCGCAGCCGCCTGTGGACCGTCCCCCTCGGCATCCTGCTGCTCGCCCAGCTCCTCATCGGCACCGTCTTCGGCTCGGTGCAGACCGGCACGGCCGTCCTCGCGACGAGCGCCGGCCACCCCGGCAGCGCGGGTCTCGTGCACGCCCTGCTGGGCGTGGGCAGCGTGGCCGCCGGCGTCGCCCTCGCGGCGGTGCCCGAGCGGGTGGCGCTCACGACCCGGCTGCTCGTCGCGGCCGGGGGCCTGCTCGTGCTGTCGCTGCCGCTGCTGCTCGTGGGCTCGCTGGGCTCGCTCGTGGCGGTCGTGCTGCTGCTCGGCTTCGTCGTCGCCCCCTACATGATCACCACCTTCACCCTCGGCGAGCGCGTGGCACCCCCGACCCGCGTCGGGTCCGCCATGACGCTGCTGGCCGCCTCGACCGGGCTCGGCTACGCGCTGGGGTCCGCCGTCGCCGGGCGGCTGGCCGACGACTCGGGGCACCGGGCCGCGTTCGCCGTGGCGGTGACCGCGACGGCCGCCGCCCTGGTCGTGGCCCTCGTGTCGCGGCTCGTGCTCCGCCGGTTCGACCGGGCCGGCCACGGTGCGTCGGTGCCGGCCGCACCGGACACCGTCCGCGAGCCGGTCGGGAACGCCCACCTTGCGGCCGACGCCGTGCCACGCTGAGCGGCATGAGCGTGCTCGCCACCGTGCTGGTGGCCCTGGTGGCCATGATCCACGTGTACATCGTGGTGCTGGAGATGGCCCTGTGGACGACCCCGCGCGGCCGTGCGGCGTTCAGCCTGACGCCCGAGTTCGCCGAGGCGACCCGCACGCTGGCGGGCAACCAGGGCCTCTACAACGGCTTCCTCGCGGCCGGACTCGTCTGGAGCCTGGTGGGGCCGGAGCACCTGCGGTTCGGGTTCGCCGTCTTCTTCCTGCTCTGCGTGGTGGTGGCCGGGGGGTACGGCGCGGCAACCGCGAGCCGGCGCATCCTGCTCGTCCAGGCGCTGCCGGGCGCGCTGGCGCTGGCCGCCGTCCTGCTCGCCGGCTGACCGTCGCGTCATGGGACTGTGGGCCGACCTGGGACTTCCCACGGCGCACGCCGGCCCGGGGCGGCGCGCCCTGCACCGGCTCGTCGCGAGTGCGCCGGGAGCTCGGGTGGCGAGCCGGGTCGTGGCCCCCCTCGACACCACCGTGCGCCGGCTGACGCGGGGTCGCACGGCCACCGAGGCCCTTGCCGGCGTCCCCACCGTCACGCTCACCACCCATGGCGCCCGCACCGGGCGGGAGCGCCAGAGCCACCTGCTCGCGATCCCCTGCGACGAGGACCTGGCCGTGATCGGATCCAACTATGGCGGCGAGGCCACCCCCGGCTGGGTGCACAACCTGCGCGCCGACCCCGGCGGGGTCCTCACCCACCACGACCGGTCGGTCCCGGTCAGGGCACGGCTGCTCACCGGCAGCGATGCCGAGGCCGTCTGGGACACGGCTGCCGCTGTGTACGCCGGCTACCCGGCATACCGCCGGCGCGCGGCGCACCGCACGATCACGGTCTGGCTCCTCCAGCCCGCCCCGCGCGGCTGAGGCAGGATGGGACGCATGAGCGAGCAGCCGCGACAGGAAGGCCAGACCAGCCCCGACGCCGAGGGCGACCGCGACCCGCACCGCGTGGTCGTCGTGACCCAGGACGGCATGGGCGTCTCCCACCACGAGGAGAACGAGGACGGGCCGACGAACCCGGCCGACCTCGTCGAGCAGCCGGCCAAGGTGATGCGGATCGGCTCGATGATCAAGCAGCTGCTCGAGGAGGTGCGCAACGCCCCGCTCGACGAGGCCGGGCGCGCGCGGCTGGCCGAGATCCACCGGCGCTCGATCAAGGAGCTCGAGGACGGCCTGGCCCCCGAGCTCATCGAGGAGCTCGAGCGGATCGCCCTGCCCTTCAAGGAGGACGAGGCACCGACGGACGCCGAGCTGCGCATCGCCCAGGCCCAGCTCGTCGGCTGGCTCGAGGGGCTCTTCCACGGCATCCAGACCGCGCTGTTCGCCCAGCAGATGGCGGCGCAGCAGCAGCTGGCGCAGATGCGGCGCGCGCTCCCGCCGGGCCAGGCGCCGATGGACGGCGGTCCCGGGATGCCCGGTGGCGCCGGCCTCCACCCGGGCGGCCCCGAGCACCGCGAGAGCGGACCCACGGGGCAGTACCTCTAGCCCGCGGCCGCCCCGGGTTCGCGGGCGATGCGGCGCAGGGGCGAGAGCCACGCGTATGCCGCGGCGAGGACGCCGACCGCGACGATGCTGACCATCGCGCGGCGTACGCCCCACTCGTTGGCCAGGCCGCCCGCGGCGAGCGCACCGACCGTCCAGCCGATGCCCCACGAGAGCATCCGGCCGGCGGTGTTGACCCGGCTGAGCAGGTGCTCGGGCGTGACCTGCTGGCGGTAGGTCAGCGAGTTGATGACGACGAGCTGGTACGCGACGCCCCAGCCGACCATCGCCACGACCGCGACGAGCCACGTGGTCGTCGTGGAGACGACGAGGCCGGCGGCGGCCGACACCGGGATCGCGAGCAGGGTGAGCCGGGCGGTGCCGACCCGGCGCAGCAGCCGGGGCGTCAGCCACGCGGCGAGGATGCCGCCCACGCCCCACATGCTGAAGACGAGGCCGAACCGCCAGCCGCTCGTCCCGACGCCGAGCACCCGGTCGCACCACGGCACGGCGAGCGCCATGAAGCCGGCGCCGGCCAGCGACTGCAGGGCACCGATGACGGTGTTGGACCGCACGCCCGCGTGCCGCCACAGGAACCGCTGTCCGTCGCGGATGTCGGCGAGGACCGACCGGGCGCCGACGGCGAACCCGGCCGACGCCGCCCGCTCACGAGCCGTCGACAGGGCCCGGCCGATGGACCGGACGAGCAGCGCGGAGACGAGGAAGGTCAGCGCGTCCAGCACCAGCAGGTCGGCCGGGTGCAGCACCGCGAGCGCCAGGCCGACCCCCGCAGGGACGCACAGGTCGAGCAGGCCGCCCACGCCCCAGATGGCGGCGTTCGCCTCGCCGACGCGCTCGCGCCCGACCAGCACGGGCAGCGCGCCGAAGTTGGCCCCGTCGAAGAAGGTGAAGAGCGACTGCGCCACGAACCCGGCGACGAGCACGTGGACGACCGTCAGGTGCCCCAGCCACCAGGCGAGCGGCACCGTCCCGATGACGAGGACATTGGCGAGGTCGGCACCCACCATGACCCGCTTGCGGTCGAGCCGGTCGCCGACGACGCCGGAGAACAGCCCGAAGAGCAGGTACGGGAGCGCCTCGAGGGTGGTGGTGAGCGCGGTGAGGCCGGGCGAGCCGCTGATCCGGTAGACGAGGACGGGCATCGCGACGGCCGTGACGAGCGACCCGGTGAGCGAGGTGAGGCGCGCCGTCCAGTACCGGCGGAAGTCCGGGTCGGCGCGGAGCCGGCCGGGGGCGGTGGTCGTCACCCGCACAGTCTGCCCCGGCCAGGCAGGGGGAGGTGGCGCGCTCGGCCGAACGATGACCCGCTCCGGGGCAGACGCTGGTGTCCCGCGGGGAAGGCGGTGACACATCGCGGGCGAGGTGGCGCGGCGCCGGGAAGCGGCGCGGGGAAACCGGCTGTCGGGCGTCGGCGCCCACCGCTACGTTCGGGACCATGACTGACGCGACGAGCGGGGCCGAGGCGGTCCGGCAGCTGGCCGAGGACTTCGACGCCTGGCAGATGGCCACGAACCCGACCTGGGCCCACATGATCGGCGACTACCGCCACGCCGGCCGCTACGAGGACGCGAGCCGGGCCGCGGAGGACGAGCAGGTGGCAGCGGCGCGCGAGTTCGCCCAGCGCGCGCGGGCCATCCCCGACGAGGGCCTCGAGCTGCAGGACCGCATCACCCGCGACATGGTCGCCTTCGACGCCGACAGCCAGGCCGACGTCGCCGCCACGCGCATGGCCGAGCTCAGCGCGAACCCCGTCTTCGGCATCCAGTCCGACCTGCAGGTGACGGTGCCGATGCTGGCCCTGCCGACGGTCGAGGTGGCCGAGGCGATGGTCGACAAGTACCGCGGCATCGGGCGGCACCTGCACGACCTGGCCGAGCGGCACCGTGAGGGCGTCGCAGCCGGACGCACGCCCGCGGCATTCGCCGTCGAGGGGGTCGTCGAGCAGGTCGGCCAGTGGCTGGCGCTCCCGCTCGAGGACGACCCGCTGCTCGTGACGGCCACCGCGCCGGAGGGGCTCGACACCGACGCGTGGCGGGCCGCCCTGCGCGAGGCGGTCGAGCAGGACGTGCGCCCGGGCCTGGCCAGGTACCGCGACGTGCTGCGCGACGAGGTGGCGCCGCACGCCCGCGACGACGAGCACGTCGGCCTCGTGCACCTCCCGGACGGGCCGGCCACGTACGCCACGCTTCTGGCGCACCACACCACGACGTCCCTGTCGGCGCAGGAGATCCACGACCTCGGCCTGGCCCAGATCGAGGCGCTGGACGAGGAGTACCGGCAGCTCGGGCGCGAGGTCTTCGGGCTCGACGACCCGGCCGCCGTCCGCGAGCGCCTGCGTACCGACCCCGACGGCCGCCACACGAGCAGCGAGGACATCGTCGCCGCGTCCGAGTCGGCGTTCGCCAAGGCCCGCGCGGCCATGCCCGAGTGGTTCGACCGGCTGCCGCAGGCCGACTGCGTGGTCCAGGCGACGGAGCACGGGGCTGCGGCCTACTACTACCCGCCGGCCGACGACGGCTCGCGGCCCGGCACGTTCTTCGTCAACACCTCGCCGCCCTCGCGCTGGGGCCGGCACGAGATCGAGGCGCTGGCGTACCACGAGGGCATTCCGGGCCACCACCTCCAGCTCGCGATCGCGGTGGAGCTCACCGACCTCCCCGACTACCGGCGGCACGTCGTCTTCAACGCCTACGCCGAGGGCTGGGGGCTCTACACCGAGCGGCTGTCCGACGAGATGGGCCTGTACTCCGGGCCGCTCGAGCGGCTCGGCATGCTGACGATGGACTCGATGCGCGCCTGCCGCCTCGTCGTCGACACGGGACTGCACGCCCTGGGCTGGAGCCGCCAGCAGGCGGTCGACTACATGGCCGGGCACTGCGCGATGGCGCTCGAGGGCGTCCGCGCGGAGATCGACCGGTACGCCACCTACCCCGGGCAGGCCTGCAGCTACATGGTCGGCCGCCTGGAGCTGCTGCGGATCCGGCGCGAGGCCCAGCAGCGGCAGGGCGACGCCTTCGACATCCGGCAGTTCCACAACGCCGTGCTCGACTCCGGGTCGCTGCCCCTGGCCGTCCTCGACGCGGTGGTGCAGATCCGCCTGCCCTGAGGCACACGGCCCGGGTCACCCAGACCGGGTCACCCGGCCCGGGTCACCCAGCCCGGGTCGCCCGACTGACCTGACCCACACCCCGCCGTGGGTCAGCCGGCCCTCTCCGTGGCAGGTGAGCCGACCGTCACCGCCGCGGGCACCGGGGCGTCCGCGGCGCGGTGCGCCCGCAGGTGCAGGCCGGAGTCGATGAGGGTCTTGAGGACCACGAGCGCGACGGCCGGCAGCACGGCCGTCGAACCGGCGACCGGGCCGGCAGCGTCGACAGTGCCGGCACCGCCCGCGAGGAGGAAGGCGCTCCCGAGGACGACCACGTGCAGCACGACGACCCGCCCGTACGGCTGGGCCATCGCCTGCTGCGGCCCGGTGGTCAGCCGTTCGCCGCGGGCGAACCAGTACACGGCCGTCGCGACGCCGTGGCTCGCGACCAGTGCGAGCAGGACGAGCAGGTAGCCGCCGACGCTTCCCGTGGTCCCGAGCCGGTGCGCGAGCCGCCACGTGAAGATGCCGTGCGCCAGGGTGAACGCGCCGTAGTGGACGCAGAAGAACCCCGCGAAGAACACCCGGGCCACGACCGCCGGGAGCGCGATGGCGGGACCGCCGCCCGCGAACGCAATGGCAGGGGTGCCGCGCCGGGTGGGGGCCAGGGCCCCCAGGGCGGTCGCGATCCTGACGAGCGTCCACACCCCGACCGCCACGTTCTCGAGCCAGAAGACGACGAGCACGTCGCCGGCTCCCCAGCGCCCGGTCGCGACGGCCCACAGCGGGGTCGTGTTCGCGAGCACGAGCACGAGCAGCGTGGCCGAGCGCGCGGCCCGTGGCGGCAGCGTGGCGGCGAGCGACCCCAGGGCCTGCAGCCCCAACAGGCGCAACAACATCGGCGCGTCTCCCCCTGCTCGTCCGGTGTGCGACAGCGCGAGGGTATGCCGGGTGCCTCCCCATCTGCGCCGGTTGCGGCTGGTCCCCGTCCGAACGGCTGAGCCGCGTGGGTCGGCGGAGATCCGCTCAGCCCCTCCTGGTCAGCCGACCTCGGCGGCGGCCGCGCGTCCGGCGGTGCGCCCGCTGAAGATGCACCCGCCGAGGAAGGTCCCCTCCAGCGACCGGTACCCGTGCACGCCCCCGCCGCCGAACCCGGCGACCTCGCCCGCGGCATACAGACCTGGCACCGGTTCCCCCGAGGCGGACAGGACGCGGGCGGAGAGGTCGGTCTCGAGGCCGCCAAGGGTCTTGCGGGTCAGGACGTTGAGGCGGACGGCGACGAGCGGGCCGGCCTCCGGGTCGAGGATCCGGTGCGGGGCGGCGGTGCGGATCAGCTTGTCCCCGCGGTAGTTCCGTGCCCCGCGGATGGCGGTGACCTGGGCGTCCTTGGAGAACGCGTTCTCGACCTGCGCGTCCCGGTCGCGCACCTGGCGCTCGACGTGGGCGAGGTCGAGCGGGGCGTCGGGGGTGAGCCGGTTCATCTTCTCGACGAGCTCGCGCAGCGTGTCGGCCGAGACGAAGTCGGCCCCGCGCTCCAGGAAGGCCTTCACGGGCGCGGGGATGTCGGTGCGCGCCCGGCCGAGGACGCCCTTGACCGACTTGCCGGTGAGGTCGGGGTTCTGCTCGCTGCCGGAGAGGGCGAACTCCTTGCCGAGGATGCGCGTGGTGAGGACGAACCACGAGTGGTCGTGCCCGGTCTGCCTCAGGTGGGCCAGCGTCCCGAGCGTGTCGAAGCCGGGGAAGAACGGCGCCGGGAGGCGGTCACCGTTGCCGTCGAACCACATCGAGCTCGGGCCGGGCAGGATGCGGATGGCGTGGGCGGGCCAGATCGGGTCCCAGTTCGAGATGCCCTCGACGTAGTGCCACATGCGGTCGCGGTTGACCAGGCGCCCGCCGGCCCGCTCGGCGATGGCGAGCATGCGCCCGTCGACGTATGCCGGGACGCCCGTGATCATCCGCTCCGGCGGGGTGCCGAGCCGCTCCGGCCAGTTCGCCCGGACGAGGTCGTGGTTGGCGCCGATCCCGCCGCTGGTGACGACGACCGCCTGTGCGGTGAGCTCGAACTCGCCCACCGCGTCGCGGTTGGTCGGGCGCCCGCGCTCGGCCGGGTCGACGGCGAGCAGGGTGCCGCGCACGCCGGTGACGGCGCCGCCCTCGGTGACGAGCTCGTCGACCTGGTGGCGGTGCCGCAGCTCGACCCGGCCGGTGGCGACGTGCTCGCCGACCCGGCGCAGGAACGGCTCGAGCACGCCCGGGCCGGTGCCCCACGTGATGTGGAACCGCGGCACGGAGTTGCCGTGGCCGGACGCGCTGCCGTCGCCGCGCTCGGCCCAGCCCACGACCGGGAACCAGCGCATCCCCTGCTGGTGCAGCCAGGACCGCTTCTCCCCCCCGGCGAAGTCGCAGTAGGCGCGGGCCCACTGCACCGGCCAGCGGTCCTCATCCTCGAGCCGGTCGAACCCGGCCGAGCCCTGCCAGTCCTGCCACAGCAGCTCGGCGCTGTCCTTGACGCCCATCCGCCGCTGCTCGGGGCTGTCGGCGAACAGCAGCCCGCCGAAGGACCAGAACGCCTGGCCGCCGAGGTTCGCCGCGCTCTCCTGGTCCACGACGAGGACGCGGCGTCCGGCGTCCGCGAGCTCGGCGGTGGCGACGAGGCCGGCGAGGCCGGCCCCCACGACGATGACGTCAGCGTCCATGCCGCCCAACCTACGGCCGGGTAACTCCCGTCGTCACGCGGACGCGGCCACCGTCGATGGCGAACCGGACCTCTCCGAGGTCGGTGACCACGGCGTCGGCGAGCAGGTCCGCCGGGTCGGTCGTCGTCGTGACGGCCAGGGTGGCGCAGCCCGCTGCCCGCGCCGCCTCGAGCCCACCCGGCGCGTCCTCGACGACCAGGCAGTCGGCCGGGTCCACGCCCAGCCGCCGCGCCCCCAGCAGGTAGGGGTCGGGGTGCGGCTTGCCCCGCTCCACGTCGCTCGCCGTGACGACGACCGCCGGGACGGGCAGCCGCGTGGCCGCGATCCGCACCGCGGCCAGCGGCTCGGTGCACGAGGTGACGATCGCGCAGTGCTGCGGGTCGGCGGCTGTGAGCACCTCGAGCGCGTCGAGGGTCCCGGGCAGGACGGTGATGCCGACGGTGTCACCGACCTCGATCTCCTCGATCCGCGCGACGGCGACGTCGACCATCTCCGCCGGCAGCAGCGCCTCCACGACACCCCGGGCCGGCACGCCGTGGAAGCCGGCCAGCCTGCGGGGGTCCACCCCCATCTCGCGCGCCCACTGGACCCAGGACCGGATGACGACCGGGATCGAGTCGATCAGCGTCCCGTCCATGTCGAACAGCACGGCCGCGAAGTCGCGGCCCTCGAACGGGTGCGGGCGCGGCGGCATACCCGCCACCCTAGGTGCCGTCCCCGGTGCCCGCCGGGAGAGCCGGTTACGGTGGTCGGGTGGGCACGCCGGCAGGAAGCGCGCGACGTGGCACCGGTGTGCTCCGGTGGGTCGGTCGCGTGGTGGCGGCACTGGTCGTCTTCGTGGCGTGCAACACCGGCGGGGTGGCGGCGACGACGCTGTTCCCGGTGCACGCCGGCACCCTCAACTACGACGCGACGCTGCGGTTGTCGCTCGACCCGGCGGACATCTCCACCATCACGGCGCCGACGACGTTCGGCAACATCCGGCTGAGGTTCGGCGGCATCGTGCCCGCGCCGGGCGTCCGCGCCGAGGTCCAGGTCAAGGAGCGGATCACCGAGCTGCTCTCCCGCCCCAACATCTCGGTCCGCTCGCTGGAGCCCGGCCCGCTCGAGCTCGAGAAGGCCGCCACCGACGCCGCCACCGGGCTGGCCCTGCGGTTTGCGCTCGGCGCGCTGCTCGTGGCGGCCCTCCTGCTCGGCGGGTATGCCGTGTGGCGGCGGCAGTCTGCTCGCCCCGCCGGGCGTGCGCTCCCCCTGCGCGCCGTGCGGTGGGGCACGGTCGCGACCTGGACGACGTCGTGCCTGGTGACCTTCGCCGTGGTGGCGTGGACGTACCAGCCGGCGCGGCTGGCGACCTTCTCCACCACGGGCATCCTCGGCGCGGTGCAGCGCAACGCGGACCTGCTCGAGGGCGTCGAGACCCGCGCCGAGCAGACGACGCCGTACCTGAAGAACCTGCTGGCCCTGTCGTCCGCGCTGCAGGACAAGTACGCGCCGCAGAACCTCAGCAGTCCGGTGGCGGCGCGGTTCCTGCTCGTCTCCGACATCCACGGCGGCAACCAGTACCCGCTGATGCGCACGATCGTGCAGCGCGAGCGCGTCGACGCCGTCATCGACGCGGGGGACCTGGTCAACTTCGGCACCGCGACCGAGGCGGAGGCGGCCGGGGTGTTCAAGGGCATCGAGTCCCTGGGGGTGCCCTACCTGTTCGTCAAGGGCAACCACGACGCGCGCTCCGACGTGGACCGCGAGCTGCTCGACCGGCTCGCGAAGGTCCCCAACGTCGTCCTGCTCCAGCCGGACGACACGACCTACCGGGTCGAGTCGATCGCCGGCGTGCGGATCGCGGGCTTCAACGACCCGCGCTGGTTCGGGGACGACAACAAGGACAACGCCGCCAAGCAGAAGCCTGCCGCCGATCGGTTCGTCGCGACCATGGCCGACGAACCGGCCCCCGACATCCTGGTGTCGCACGAGCCGGCCGCCGTCGAGGACGTGAAGCGGGCCGGCATACGGGTCAACGGGCACATGCACACCGCGGCCCTGGAGGGGAACCGGATCCAGGTCGGCACGTTCACCGGCGGCGGCCCGTTCAGCCACTTCGTCGCCGAGGGCGGCAACGGCGAGGAGCTCACCGGACAGCCCTCGGCATTCGACATCGCCGCATTCGGCGACGACTGCCGGCTGGCGTCGCTGACGCGCTACCAGTTCCGCAACGTGGTCGAGGGGCGGCCGGCGTACGACGACGTCACGCTCATCAACGGCTCGCGGATCGAGTCCGCCGCGCCGCCGCTGCCGGGCCCCACGCGGTCGACCGGCACCGCGACTTCCACGACGGCCAAGGGGGGGTCAGCGGCTCGCTCGTGCTCGCCCGACCTCGGCCGCACGACCGAGCGCATCACCGCCACGACCCCTGTGACCACGGGCCCCTGACGCCCGCCGCGAGCCGACCCTCCGAAGGGGCGCCCCGTCAGACGCGGGTGAGCCGGCGCAGGGCGTCGAAGCCGTCGTCCGTGCCGCGCCACCGCCGGCGGCACTCCTCGACCCCGACCCGGCGCAGGACCGACCGGAGGGTCCAGAGCACCACCACGACGTCGTCGGCGTACCCGACGACCGGGATGAAGTCCGGCACCAGGTCGAACGGGAGCGCCAGGTAGCCGGCCAGCGCGACGAGCCGCCACCGCACCGACGGCGGCTGCGACCGGTCGGTCACGAGGTCCTTGACGAGGCGGACGAGGTCCGGCAGCAGGCGCACGGACTCGGTCAGCGCGCCCCCGCGGGGGCGCGCGAGGAGCAGCGCGACGACGAGCGCGAGCCACGCCACCGCGAGGGCGACGACGAGCGACACGACCACCTCACGCACGCACCCATCCTCCCAGCGGCGCCGAGAGGGGCGACGACCCGCCCACCGCGCGGTCGTGGCGCATCGCGTGCCCTGCCGCCGTCACCGGGTGCGCGGCACGGCGGCATACGTGTATGCCGTGGCCTCCCCCGGTGCCCGGCAGGTGAGGCGCGCGGCGGGCTGGGTCCCCCGGCGCACGTCGACGACCGTGCGGGCGGGCAGGCCGGCGGCGCCGAGGACCTCGACCTCCCAGGTGTCGGCGGCCGTGGCGGTGACCGTGCCCGGCCGCACGTCTGAGGCGCCGCCAGCCCCGTGGTCGCGAAGGACCGCGGCCAGGGCCGCCTGGACGGGCGGCGGGGCCGTGGAGAACCCGCGCAGGTGCTCGAGGTCGACCTGGCCGGACAGGTGCCGCTCCACCACGGCGACGGCGGAGTCGGGGTCGAGGCCGCCGTAGGTGGTGCCGTCCGGGACCACGAGCAGGTTCGCGGCGAAGCGGTCGCCGCCGATGTGCGAGCACTCCCACGTCCGCCCGGGCCACCGGGCCGCGACGGCGGCGGCCACGGGCCGGCCGCGGACGGCGCAGCAGACGTCGTGCCGGCCGTGGGTGCACACGAGCAGCTGGGGGCCCGGCTCCCCGGCGGCGGGACCGGAGCCCCGGTCGGGGTCCGGGCCGTCGCGCAGGGCGGCGACGGCAGCCTCGAGCTCGTCGGCACCGGACCAGGTGCCCCACTGCTGGCGGCCGTCGGAGTCGACGACGCCCCAGTGCCGGGGGGCACCGGCCGGGCGACGTCCCGGGCGACGGACGAGCACGGCGCGGCCACCCACCGCGAGCGCCGTGCGGTGGACGCTCGTCCCGATCCCGCGTGGCAGGCCGGGGCTGTCGAACGCGGCAGGCAGCCACCCGCCGGGGTGCTCCAGGAGCAGCCAGCGGGTGGCCGGCGCCGCGGTGCCGAGCATGGGGTCACCGCGACGTCGCGCGGACGTCGAGCAGCGGGGAGTGGTCATCCGGGGACGACGACGCCCGTGCGCAGCAGCGTGCGCGTGAGCTCGACGCCCAGCGCGCCGGCGCTCGCCTGCCCGTCCGCGAGGAGGGCCTCGACGGCGGCGAGTTCGCCACCGGCGACGTGCAGCGCGCCCACACGGCTGCGCAGCACCGTGCCGCCGGCCCCACCGGGGGCCGGCTCGAGGGTGGCCCCGACGTGGTCGCGGACCCGCACGACGGTGGACTCGTCGGCGGCGGCGGCCGCCTCCGCCTGGGCCAGCGGGGACAGCGGTGCCGGTCGCTGCGCGGCGCGGGCCGCACCAGCCAGGCCGGCGGCCAGCTCGCTGGCGTCGACCTCGGCGATGGCGTCGAGCAGGGCCCGTCGCACGGCCTCGACGTCGTCGTGGTCCGGGCCGGAGGTCACGAGGTCGGTGCCCACCGCGAGGGCGGACCGCAGCTCCGAGCCGAGCGAGGCGCGGGCGACGGCGGCCCGTACGAGCTGGTCGGCGACGTGCCGTCGCGTCCACGCGTGGACCCCGATGGTGAGGTGGATGCTCGTGCCGCCGAGCGCCGTGGCGGAGTGCAGGTAGCCACGGGGCAGGTACAGGCAGTCGCCAGGGTGGAAGGTCGTCTCGATGAGGGGGTTGGTGCCCGCGGCCGCCTCCTCGACGGCGGCACGGTGGTCGGTCCACGGCTCGTCGCGCAGCGGCAGCGGGTACACCGGCGGCCGGATGCGCCACCGCTTCTCGCCCGCGACCTGCAGGACGAAGACGTCATGGACGTCGTAGTGGTCGCTGAAGCCGGTGTTCTGGGGCGGCGTCACGTAGGCGTTCACCTGCACCGGGTGGCCGAGGGCGGCGGCGAGGGACTGGGAGAACCGGACCACCGGTTCCCACGTCCGGTGCAGGCCCTGCAGGACGAGGGTCGCGCCGTCGGCGAAGTGGGACAGCACGGCGTCGTCGCTGGCCTGGTCGGCGATCGCGGCGCCGATGCCGCCGCCGCGGGTGAAGCTGCGGTCCGGCAGGGTCGTGCCGTTCCTGGCCATGCGCAGGAACGGCGTACGCAGGCCGCGGGTCGAGACGAGCTCGTCCACCGCGGCCGCGGAGAACAGGTCGTCGAAGGGGAGCGGCAGGTCCGCAGCCCGCGTCAGCAGCGGCTCGCGGGACCAGTAGTGGCGCGCGAACTCCTCGGGCTCGACCCCCACGAGGCGCGACAGCACCGGGAGCTCGCCCGCCTGGACGCGCTCCCGGTGCTGGTCGGTCGTCGTCACGACGGTCGGCTCAGCCGCGCTCACAGACCCCGGTCGGCCGGGTCCGCGCCACCATCGGCACCGCCGTCGTGGCCGCCGGCGTTCGCGCCACCGTCGGCCGGGCCCTCGCCACCAGCGCCACCATCGGCACCGCCGTCCGCACCGCCATCGGCACCGCCGTCGGCACCGCCGTCGTGGCCACCGGCGTTCGCGCCACCGTCGGCCGGGCCCTCGGCACCGGCGCCGCCGTCCGCTCCACCGTCGGCACCGCCGTCGTGGCCGCCTGCGTTCGCACCACCGTCGGCCGGGCCCTCGCCGGTGCCCATCGTGTCGTCGTCGTTCATGGGGGTCTCGCTCATGGCTCTTCTCCCTGGGTTCTGCGACGCCCGTGCGCCGCTCGTCCTTCCTATGCCCTTGCCGGTCACACCGCCACTCGAGCCGACGCGTCTGCGCAGGTCAGGGCCGGTTCGCCGCACAGGTCGGGCCGCCACCACCGGCTCGAGGTCGCGGGCCTCCCTGCGGATGGTCAGGACTTGGCAAGGGTCCGTCCCCGGCACTCCCGCCGCTCGCGGGCACCGTCCTAGGGTGCGGACCACCGACCCACTGGACCGCAGGGAGACCTCAATGGCGAGAACCCGCACGTTCGGCGTGCTCGCGGCACTCGGTGTCGCGACGGCCCTGACCATCTCGGCCACACCCGCATCGGCGGCGAGCTCGTACGTCGCGCTCGGCGACTCGTACTCCTCCGGCGTGGGGACCCGCACGTACATCAACGACGGCACCTCGTGCCAGCGCTCCGTGTACGCCTATCCCTCGCTCATCGCGGCCGCCAAGGGACTCGCGCTCACCTTCCGGGCCTGCTCCGGCGCCACCGTGGCCGACGTGACCAACACCCAGCTGTCAGCGCTCGGCACGGGCACGACGTACGTGTCCATCTCCGTGGGGGGCAACGACGCCGGGTTCGCCGACGTCCTCACCGAGTGCGCCCAGCCGGGGTGGATGAGCAACTGCAACGGCGCCATCGACACCGCGCAGTCCATCATCAACAACGTCCTCCCGGGGCGGCTCTCGACCCTCTACTCCTCGATCCGGGCCAAGGCCCCCAACGCCCGGGTCACCGTCGTCGGCTACCCCCGAATCTTCAACGGCGAGGACTGCAACGCGTTCACGTGGTTCTCCCCCACCGAGGAGTCGCGGCTCAACGCGACCGCCGACCTGCTCAACAGCAAGCTGTCGGCACAGGCCTCGGCCAAGGGCTTCTCGTTCACCAACCCGACGAGCCGCTTCACCGGCCACGCCGTCTGCGACAGCACCGAGTGGATCAACGGCCTGTCCAACCCGGTCAGCGAGAGCTACCACCCGAACGTCGCCGGGCACCGCGACGGCTACGCCCCGCTCGTCAGCACCCCCCTCACTGGCTCGGCTCTGGCCGTCACCGCGACGACGCTGCGGGTCGCAGCCGACTCCGGCACCGTCCTGGCGACGCAGCAGCGCCGGTATGCCGCCGCCGACCGCACGATCGTCCCGGAGCAGTTCCACGCGCCCGACCTCACCACCGCACGCGCGAGGGCGGCGGCGAAGCGGGCCGGCGTCGACCTGTCGAGCCGGGCCAGCATCGACGCTGCGGACCGCCTGTGGTCCCAGCGCCAGGACCGCGCCTGGGCCGCCGCGCACCCCCGCTGACCCGACTCCTCCTCCGGGGTCAGCGCCGTGGCGCAGGCTCGTCGACGAGGAGCGCCTCGGCGAGGCCGGTGTCCACGACCAGCCCCTGCACGAGCCCACCGCCGAGGGCGGCGCGCACGGCAGGGGCCTTGGCGTGCCCGGAGGCCACCGCGATGACCTCGGGTATGCCGGCGAGCACGTCGGCGTCGATGGTCACCAGGCGCGCAGCGACCTTGGGGCGTAACGGTTTTCCGCTCGCGTCGAAGAAGACGCCGGCCAGCTCTCCGGCGACTCCGGCACGCGCCAGCGCGGCGCGTTCTCCCTCGTCGAGGAGGTCGTGGATCGTCGACTGCCCCTCGGCCCACCTACCGATGCCGACGACCGCCTTGGTGACCCTGCTGGCCGCCTGCATCCCTTCCGCGACGGCCGGCTGGCGGCGCAGCGCGTCGGCGCTCGCCTTGCTGTCGAGGACGAACGGCGCGTAGAAGACGCGAGCCGGGCCACCGGCCAGCCGGGCTGCCCGCCGGACGATGTCGACCGCACTGCTGTCGAAGTCCGGCAGCGCGATCGCCCCCGTGAGCTGGACGACCTCCACCGGGGGAAGCGTGGTGAGCGCCCCCACCATGGCGTGCACCATCCGCGACCACGGCAGGCCCAGGACGTCACCGGGCTCGAGCACCTCGGCGAGCAGCTCCGCGGCCGCGCGGCCGAGCTGGTGCCGGACGGAGCCGGGGTCGTGGTCGGCCGGCTCGACGACGACCGCGTGGCGCAGGCCGTAGCGCTCCTGGAGCCGGGCCGACGCGTCGACGTCGAGCGCCCCCTGCCGGACGATCTCGATCCGGACCAGACCGCGCTCGCGGGCCGACTCGAGCAGCCGGGCGACCTTGAACCGGCTGATCCCCAGCTCCTCGGCGATCTCCACCTTCGACTGGTTCTGCAGGTAGTACCGGCGCGCAACGGCCGCGAGCAGCACGAGCTCCGCGGGTCCGTCGTCGGTCACGGCTCCATCCTCCCCGTTGACAGCGTCCCTCGGCGCGGTTTTACTCGGGTTACTCGTTTGCGCATGATCGCGCTCATCTGAGCGCATGGCAAGCCGTTCCATCAGGGAGCCGTCACTGGCGACGGAGGAGGACGCGTGCGAAACCGGATCTCACGAGCCACGGTGGTGGCTGCCGCCACGGCGACGACCCTGGGCCTGTCGGCCTGTGCGGGCTGGGGCGGCGGCGGAGGGGGCGGTGGCGGCAAGGACAGCATCAACGTCCTCATGGTCAACAACCCGCAGATGGTCGACCTGCAGAAGCTGACCGCCGCGAACTTCACCAGGCAGACCGGCATCCGGGTGAACTTCACCGTGCTGCCGGAGAACGACGTGCGCGACAAGATCAGCCAGGAGTTCTCCAGCCAGGCAGGGCAGTACGACGTCGCGTCCCTGTCGAACTTCGAGATCCCCATCTACGCCAAGGCGCGGTGGATCGCCCCGCTCGACGGCTACATCGCCAAGGACCCGTCGTTCGACCAGCAGGACATCCTCAAGCCGATGCGGACCTCGTTGTCCAGCAACGGCAAGGTCTACGGTGAGCCGTTCTACGGGGAGTCCTCGTTCCTCATGTACCGCAAGGACATCCTGCAGGCCAAGGGCATCACGATGCCGGCGAGGCCGACGTGGCAGCAGGTGGCCGACATCGCGGCCAAGGTCGACGGCGCCAAGCCCGGCATGCGCGGGATCTGCCTGCGCGGGCAGCCCGGGTGGGGGCAGCTGTTCGCGCCGCTCACCACCGTGGTCAACACCTTCGGCGGCACGTGGTTCGAGAAGGACTGGACGCCGAAGGTCAACGCGCCCGAGTTCCGGCAGGCCGTGCAGTTCTACGTCGACCTGGTCCGTGCCCACGGGGAGAAGGGCGCACCCCAGGCCGGCTTCACCGAGTGCCTCAACAACCTCGTCCAGGGCAACGTCGCGATGTGGTACGACGCCACCTCGGCCGCCGGGTCGCTCGAGGCCGACGACTCCCCCACCAAGGGCAAGTTCGGCTACGCGCCGGCCCCGGTGGTGAAGACGGACTCCTCGGGGTGGCTCTACGCGTGGTCGTGGTCGATCCAGCAGGCCAGCACCAAGAAGGACAACGCCTGGAAGTTCATCTCCTGGGCCAGTGGCAAGGACTACGAGAAGCTCGTCGGCACCCAGCTCGGGTGGACCAGGGTTCCGGCCGGCAAGCGCGCCTCGACCTACGAGAACCCCGAGTACCTCAAGGTGTCGTCGGCCTTCGCCGGTCCGACGAAGGCCGCGATCGAGGCCGCCGACCCCGAGAACCCCGGAGTGCAGCCGCGGCCGGCGATCGGCATCCAGTTCGTCGACATCCCCGAGTTCCCCGACCTCGGCACCCAGGTCAGCCAGGACGTGAGCTCGGCCATCGCGGGCAAGACGTCCGTGAAGGACGCGCTCGACAAGGGACAACAGCTCGCCGACGACGTCGCCGAGCGCTACCAGGCAAGGGGGCGGTGATGGCGACCACGGCAACGGCCCGGACGGGCCGCAGCGGCGAGGTGGCGACGCCGAGCCGGGCGCTGCAGAAGTCGGGCGCGTGGGCGCGACGGGCGCCCCTGCTGCCCGCGCTCGTCTTCACCATCGTCATGACCCAGGTGCCGTTCCTGGCGACCCTGGTCATCTCGTTCATGAACTGGAACGCGTACTACCCGGACGAGCGCGGGTTCGCGGGCTTCGACAACTTCGCCCGCGTCTTCACCGACACCAACACCCGCTCGGCGGTGCTCGTCACGATCCTGCTGACGGTCAGCGTGGTCGTCGTCAGCCTCGTGCTGGGCCTGGCCATCGCCCTGCTGCTCGACCGCAAGTTCGCCGGACGGGGGGCCGTGCGCACGCTGATGATCACGCCGTTCCTCGTGGTTCCGGTCGCGGCGGCGCTGCTGTGGAAGCACGCGCTCTACAACCCCGAGTACGGCCTGTTCAACGGGCTGCTCAAGGCCGTCTTCGGGGACAGCGCGCCGCAGCCGGACTGGATCACGAACAACCCGCTCATCGCGATCATCGCCGCACTCGTGTGGCAGTGGACGCCGTTCATGATGCTCATCCTGCTGGCGGGGCTGCAGAGCCGGCCGTTGGACGTCGTCGAGGCGGCGCGGATCGACGGGGCCAGCTCGTGGCAGATCTTCCGGAGCATGACGCTGCCGCACCTGCGCCAGTACATCGAGCTCTCGGCGCTGCTCGGCGCGATCTACGTGGTGCAGAACTTCGACCACGTCTTCACGATCACGTCCGGCGGCCTCGGCACGGCGAACCTGCCCTACTTCATCTACCAGACCTTCTACACCGCACAGGACTACGGCCGGGCGTCCGCCGCGGGCGTGGTCGTCGTGATCGGCACCATCCTCATCGCGACCGCCGCGCTGCGCACCGCCTTCAGCCTGTTCAAGGAGGAGACGCGATGAGCCAGCCCACCAAGAGCACCGCCACGGAGCCGGAGACCACTTCGAGACCGACCGGCGAGGCGCGCCGGTCGGGCACCGTCCCGGGATCGGGCCCGCGCCAGGAGATCCGGTATGCCCGTGCGCCCCGCAGCGGGATGCTCCTGACCGCTGCCGCCTGGGTGGTGGGGATCCTCTTCGCGCTGCCGGTGCTGTGGATGATCCTCACGTCGTTCCACAAGGAGACCGACGCGGCGAAGAACCCCCCGGACGTGTTCGCCCCGCTGTCCCTCGACGGCTACCGCACTTTCTTCGCCGCGGGCCCCTGGCCCCCGCTGCTCAACTCGCTCACGGCCAGCATCCTGTCGACTGTGCTCGTCCTGCTGCTGGCCTTCCCGGCGGCCTACGCCCTGTCCATCCGCCCCGTGAAGAAGTGGACGGACGTCCTGTTCTTCTTCCTCTCGACCAAGATGCTGCCGATCGTGGCCGGCATCCTGCCGCTCTACCTCTTCGCGCAGAAGGTGGGGCTGCTCGACAACATCTGGTGGCTGATCCTGCTCTACACCTCGATGAACCTGCCGATCGCCGTGTGGATGCTGCGCTCGTTCCTCGCCGAGGTACCGGTGGAGATGCTCGAGGCCGCGTCGGTCGACGGCGCGAGCCTGACCCGCACGCTCAAGGACATCGTCGCGCCGGTGGTCATGCCGGGCATCGCGTCGGCCGCCCTGATCTGCTTCATCTTCAGCTGGAACGAGCTGCTCCTGGCGCGGGTGCTGACCGGCACGGTGGCCGGTACGGCGCCGGTGTTCCTCACCGGCTTCGTCACCAGCCAGGGACTCTTCCTCGCCAAGGTCTGCGCGGCGTCGTTCGTCGTGTCGCTGCCGGTGCTGGCGGCCGGCTTCGCCGCGCAGGACAAGCTGGTCCAGGGCCTGTCGATGGGAGCCGTGAAGTGACCGGGGCAGCACCCGAGCAGGGCGACGCAGCTCCCGGCACCGTGCCGGTCCCGTTGTCGGACAAGGCCCTCGGCGACCTCGACCCCCGCGTCGCCGTCCCGGCATACGACCGGTCGCAGGTGACCGCGAGCATCGTCCACTTCGGCGTCGGCGGGTTCCACCGCGCGCACCAGGCGATGTACCTCGACGCGCTCATGAACCACGGCGAGGCGCTCGAGTGGGGGCTGTGCGGGGTCGGGGCGCTGCCGCACGACCGCCGGATCATCGACACCCTGCGCGCCCAGGACGGGCTCTACACGCTCGTGGTCAAGCACCCGGACGGACACCGCGAGCCGCGCGTGATCGGCAGCATCGTCGACGTCATGTTCGCGCCCGACGACCCGGGCGCGGTCGTGGACCGGCTCGCCGACGAGGGCACCCGCATCGTGTCGACGACCATCACCGAGGGCGGCTACCTCGTCAACCAGGTCACCGGCGAGTTCGACGCGCAGGACCCGTCGATCCAGGGCGACCTCGCCGCCGACTTCGCCGCGGGTGACGCGCCGACCACCGTGTTCGGGTTCATCGCGGCCGGGCTGGACCGCCGGCGCCGGGAGGGGCGGGCGCCGTTCACGGTGATGAGCTGCGACAACCTGCCCGACAACGGCGACGTCGCCCGGCGGATGATCACGGCCTTCGCCCGGCTCAAGGACGCCGAGCTCGCCGACTGGATGGACCGCGAGGTGGCGTTCCCCAACTGCATGGTCGACCGCATCACGCCGGTCACCGCGCAGGAGGACATCGACCGCCTGGCCGAGGAGTTCGGGGTGCGCGACGGGTGGCCGGTGGTCTGCGAGCCGTTCACCCAGTGGGTGCTCGAGGACTCGTTCGGCAGCCAGGGGCGCCCGCCGTTCGAGGACGCCGGGGTGCAGGTGGTGGACGACGTCGTGCCCTACGAGCTGATGAAGCTGCGGCTGCTCAACGCCAGCCACCAGGCCCTGTGCTACCTCGGCTTCCTCTCGGGGTACCGGTACGCGCACGAGGTCTGCCAGGACCCGCTGTTCCGCCGGTTCCTGCTGGCCTACATGGAGCGCGAGGGCAGCCCGACGCTGCCGGAGGTCCCGGGCGTCGACCTCGACGCGTACCGGCACGAGCTCGTCGAGCGGTTCGCCAACCCCGAGGTGCGGGACACCCTGGCCCGGCTCTGCGCCGAGTCCTCGGACCGCATACCGAAGTGGCTGGTCCCGGTCATCCGGGAGAACCTGCGCAGCGGTGGCGAGATCGAGCTCTCCGCCCTCGTCGTCGCCTCGTGGGCCCGCTATGCCGAGGGGCGCGACGAGCGGGGCGAGCCGATCGAGGTGGTGGACCGGCTCAAGGACCGGGTGACGGCCGCCGCGGCACGTCAGGGCGAGGACCCGCTCGCCTTCGTCCGCGACCGCGACCTGTTCGGCGACCTCGCCGACGACGAGCGGTTCGCCGCGGCCTACACCGCAGCCCTGGAGCGGCTGCACGCGGTCGGCGCGCGGGCCACGCTCGAGGACTGGGACGCCCGCGCGGGCGGCGGCGACACCACGGCCGGCGGGGCAGACTGACCGCATGCGCGTCGCAGTCCTGACCTCGCCCGGTGTCGTCGAGCTCCACGAGCGTCCCGAACCGGTCCCCGCCCGCGACGAGGTGCTCGTGCGCGTACGGGCCGTGGGCGTCTGCGGATCCGACACGCACTACTTCGACCACGGCCGCATCGGCCGGTTCGTGGTCGAGTCCCCCCTCGTCCTCGGCCACGAGGCGGCCGGTGTCGTCGAGGCGGTCGGCGAGGACGTCGACCCCTCGCGCGTCGGGCAGCGGGTGTCGATCGAGCCCGGCGTGCCGTGCCGGTCGTGCGAGCAGTGCCTCGCCGGGCGGTACAACCTGTGTCCCGACATGGTCTTCCACGCGACCCCGCCGGTCGACGGCTCGCTGGCCGAGCTCGTGGCGATCCACCACGCGTTCGCCCACCCGGTGCCCGACTCGGTCAGCGACCTCGAGGCCGCGCTCTGCGAGCCGCTGTCCGTGGGCGTCTGGGCCTGCCGCAAGGGAGCCGTCGGCCCGGGGTCACGGGTCCTGGTCACGGGCGCCGGGCCGATCGGGCTCGTGTGCGTGCAGGTCGCCCGGGCGGCCGGGGCGAGCGAGGTCGTCGTCGCCGACGTCAACCCCGATCGGCTCGCCGTGGCCCGCGAGCTCGGCGCGACCGGCACCGTCGACTCGGGCGAGGAGTCGCTCGCCGACGCGTTCGCCGGTCGGCCCGCTCCGGAGGTGCTGCTCGAGTGCTCGGGACACCCCGGGGCCACGGCGGACGGCATCCGGGCCCTGGCACCAGCCGGCCGGGCCGTGCTGGTCGGGATGGGTGGCGACGAGCTGCCGCTGCCGCTGTCGGTCGTGCAGGAGCGCGAGCTCGTCGTGACCGGGACGTTCCGGTACGCCGGGACGTGGCCCACCGCGATCGCGCTCGTCGCGTCCGGGCAGGTCGACCTCGAGCGGCTCGTCACCGGCCGGTTCCCGCTGGCCGACACCGCCGCCGCCCTCACCGCCGCGCGGGACACCCCCGGCGCGGTGAAGTCCGTCATCGAGCCGCAGTCGTGAGACTCCCGGCGACGATGCGCGGGGTGCGGCTGCCCGGCGACAGCACCGTCGAGCACGTGCAGGTCGACGTGCCGCGACCCGGCCACGGCCAGGTGCTGCTGCGCATGCGCGCGTCCTCGATCTGCGGCAGCGACATCCGCGCCATCTACCGCGAGCACCAGGGCCACGGTGCCGAGGCGTACCAGGGTGTCGTCGCAGGTCACGAGCCCTGTGGAGAGGTCGTGGAGGTCGGGCCCGGAGGGCGCAGCCTGTCCGTCGGCGACCGCGTCGTCGTCTACCACATCGCCGGCTGCGGGATGTGCGACGAGTGCCGCCGTGGGTATGCCGTGGGCTGCCTCTCGCCGTTCCGCGCCGCCCACGGGTGGCAGCGCGACGGTGGGCACGCCGAGTACCTCCTCGCGGAGGAGGCGTCCTGCCTGCTCCTGCCCGAGCCCCTCACCTTCGTCGACGGGGCGCTGGTGTCGTGCGGGTTCGGCACGGCGTACGAGGGCCTGCTGCGGGCGGGCGTGTCCGGGCGCGACCGGCTGCTGGTGACGGGGCTGGGGCCGGTCGGGCTCGCCGCCGCCATGCTCGGCCGGGCGCTCGGTGTGACGACGGTCGTGGGGACCGACACCTCGCCGGAGCGGGTCGCGCTGGCGGCGGGGCTCGGGCTGGTCGACGTGGCGGTGACCGCGGACGAGGTCGACGAGGCCGTCGCCGCCGCCACGGGCGGGGAGGGCTGCGAGGTCGCCGTCGACTGCTCGGGTGCGGCACCGGCCCGCGTCGCGGCGCTGCGCAACACCCGCCGTTGGGGCCGCTGCGTGTTCGTCGGCGAGGGTGGCCGGGTCGACTTCGCCGTGTCGGACCTGCTCATCCACAAGCAGGTCACGTTGCACGGGTCGTGGGTCACCTCGCTGCAGCACATGGGCGAGCTGCTCGACCTGCTCGTCCACACCGACCTGCACCCCGAGGTCGTCGTGACCCACCGCTACCCGCTGGCCGACGCCGGCACGGCATACGGGGTCGCGGACGCCGGCACCGCCGGCAAGGTCTGCATCGTGATGGAGGACTGAATGACCGGCGCACCCGACCGGACCGCACCCACCCTCGTCGCCGGGGTCGACTCCTCGACCCAGTCCTGCAAGGTTGTCGTCTGCGAGGCGGGGACCGGCCGGGTGGTGCGCACCGGTCGCGCACCGCACCCCGACGGCACCCAGGTCCATCCCGACCGGTGGTGGGAGGCCTACCTGGCCGCCACCGCGGACGGCCTGCTCCAGGGCGTGTCGGCGATCGCGGTGGGCGGCCAGCAGCACGGGCTCGTGGCGCTCGACGAGGACGACGAGGTCATCCGGGAGGCGATGCTCTGGAACGACACGAGCTCCGCCCAGGCCTCCCACGACCTGATCGAGGAGCTCGGCGGGCCTGCCGAATGGGTCGACCGCACGGGGCTCGTGCCCGTGCCGAGCTTCACCGTCACCAAGGTGCGGTGGCTGGCCGAGCACGAGCCGGAGCACGCCGACCGACTGGCAAGCGTCGTGCTGCCCCACGACTGGCTGACCTCACGGATCCTCAAGCAGGGCAACGGCTTCCGCGAGCACGTGACGGACCGGGGTGACGCGTCGGGCACGGGCTACTTCTCCCCGGTGGATGACGCCTACCTGCCCGATCTGCAGCGGCTCGCGCTCGGGCGCGAGTTCGGGACGCCGCGCGTGCTGGGTCCGGCGCAGGAGGCGGGCCGCACCGGGTCCGGCATGGTCGTCGGTCCAGGGACGGGCGACAACGCCGGGGCCGCCCTCGGGCTGGGGCTGGAACGCGGCGACGTCGTGGTGTCCCTGGGGACGAGCGGGGCGGTCTTCGCCGACGCCACCAGCCCGGTGCGGGACACGAGCGGCGACGTGGCCGGGTTCGCGAGCGCGAGCGGCGGCTTCCTGCCGCTCATGTGCACCCTGAACGCCGCCCGGGTGCTGACCTCGGCGGCCCAGCTGGTGGGCACCGACCTCGCCGGTCTCGACCGGCTGGCGCTGGCCGCGCAGCCCGGCGCCGGGGGGCTCAGCCTGCTGCCGTACCTCGACGGCGAGCGCACCCCGAACCTGCCGCACGCGACCGGCACGCTCGGCGGCCTCACCCGGACCAACGCGACCCCGGAGAACCTGGCCCGCGCCGCAGTGGAGGGCATGCTCGCCAACCTGGTCGCCGGGGTCGACGCGCTGCGGGCGCTGGGGACGCCGGTCGAGCGGGTGCTGCTCATCGGCGGGGCCTCGGCGTCGGCGGCGGTGCGGGAGGTTGCGCGGTCGCTGATCGGCGTGCCGGTCGCGGTGCCCGAGCCCGGCGAGTACGTCGGGCTCGGGGCGGCGCGCCAGGCCGCGTGGGTGCTGTCCGGCGAGCAGGAGCCGCCGGCGTGGCCGGTGCGCGTGGAGGAGACCCTCGACCCGGCGGGAGACGGTTCGTCCGCCGAGGTCCTGGGCCGGTACGCCGCCCTCCTGGCGACGGTCCACCGCCGTTAGGCGTCGGCCCCGGCCAGCGCGTCCGCGGGCGTGCGGACCTCGGTCGGCCCACCGGCCTGCGCCGTGCCCCTTCCGGCGTCGCGTCGGCGGGCCAGCCGGTCGGCGACGACGAGCACGGCCAGGGCGCCGAGGCTCAGGCCGGCTCCGTCCCACAGGGTGGAGGCGTAGCCGAGGCCGGCGGAGATCGTCAGGCCACCGAGCCACGCGCCCGCCGCGTTGCCCACGTTGAACGCCGCGATGTTGGCGCCGCTGGCCAGGGTCGGTGCCGACCCGGCACACGCCATGATCCGCATCTGCAGCCCCGGCACGGTGGCGAACCCGAACGCGCCCATGAGCACCAGCGACACCACGGCAGCCACGGGCGAGGAGGCGGTGAGCGCGAAGACGGCCATGACGACCGCGAGCGCTGCGAGCACCACGGTCAGGGTGACGGGGACGGACCGGTCCGCCGCCCGGCCACCGACCCAGTTGCCGGCGAAGAGGCCGACGCCGAACAGCACGAGCAGCCACGGCACGGTGCTGGCCGCGAACCCGGAGACCGAGGTCAGCGTGTAGGCGATGTAGGTGAACGCGCCGAACATGCCGCCGAACCCGAGCACGGTGACCAGCAGTGACAGCCACACCTGGCCGGACCGGAAGGCGCCGAGCTCGCCGCGCAGGCCCGCACCGCCTCGCTCGGCCGGCTGCGACGGGACGAGGGTGGCCATGCCGACCAGCGCGAGCACGCCGATGACGGTGATCGCCCAGAAGGTCGAGCGCCAGCCGAGCTGCTGCCCGAGCAGGGTCCCGAGCGGGACACCGAGGACGTTCGCGGTCGTGAGCCCGGCGAACATCATCGCGATGGCACCGGCCTTCTTCTCCGGCGCGACGAGCGAGGCCGCGACGACCGAGCCGATGCCGAAGAAGGCGCCGTGGGTGAGGGCCGCGAGGACGCGTCCGAGCAGCATGACCTCGTAGGTCGGCGCCAGCGCGGAGACGAGGTTCCCGGCGATGAACAGCACCATGAGCGCCGCCAGCACGTGCTTGCGGTTGAGGCGGGTGACGGCGGCGGTGAGGCCGACGGCGCCCACGGCGACGCTGAGCGCGTACCCGGAGATGAGCCACCCCGCGGCGGCCTCGTCGACGTGGAAGTCGGCGGCCACCTCGGGGAGCAGGCCGGCGATGACGAACTCGGTGAGTCCGATGCCGAAGCCCCCGATGGCGAGGGCGAGCAGGGCGAGGGGCATGACAGGGGTCCTCCAGGGGTGCGGGGAGTGGGGTGTGGGGCGCAGCCAGGGGCGCGCCCGGCGGCCGGCTCGGGTCCTCGTCGACCAACCGTGCCGCGTGCTGGTATGCCGCGTGTGCAACTATCGGCGTGAACAGCAAGATAGTTGCACACGCCGCATGTTGCAAAAGCGCGCTAGAATGGAGGGCAACGACACGGGGTCCGGGCCCCGGCACGGCGCACCTCGCCCGGAAGCGCCCGGACCCGCGCTGGACACACCACCCACGGAGGAGGACCCATGGGCATCGCCGACGACGCGGTCGAGGTCCGCGCCCAGGGCTGGCGCACCCTCGCGGCGCTCCACGGGCTCCTCGAGACGGCCCTCGAGCGCGAGCTCACCAGCGCCCACGACCTGTCCGTCGTCGAGTACACGGTGCTCGACGCCCTCTCCCGGCAGGACGGCTGGCACCTGCGGATGTCGCAGCTCGCGCGGGCGGCGGCGCTGTCGAGCTCGGCCACCACGCGCCTGGTCACCCGGCTCGAGGACCGCAAGCTGCTCAAGCGGATCCTGTGCGAGGACGACCGCCGCGGCATCTACACCGAGCTGACCCCGGCCGGGTCGCGGCTGCTCGCCGCGGCGCGCCCGACCCACGACCGGGTCCTCGAGCAGGCGCTGGAACAGGCGGTGCAGACGCCCGAGCTCGCTCCGCTCGTCGACGCCCTGCACCGCCTGCCCGCCCCGGCCTGAACGGAGGCACCGACCGCCCGGCCACACACCCGGGGCCGGCCGCCGACAACGCGCGTGACGTCGTCCGCCTCCGCGGGCACGATGGCGCGGTGAGCTATCCCCCACCGATCTACGACGGCGCCACGGGCGAGGTGAGCGCGCGGGCGAGGCTGGCCGGCAGCGAGCCGGACCTGGTGTACCCCAACGGGAACCGCGTCCACTACCTCACGACCGGCGAGGGCAGCGGCGGCACCTACGGGCTGTACCGGTGGGAGTTCGCCGGTCCGCGCAGCGGTCCCGACTCCCACTTCCACCGGACCATCACCGAGTCCTTCTACGTGCTCGAGGGCGAGGTCACCATCTACGACGGCACGGCCTGGAACGTCATGCGCTCCGGCGACTTCGTGCACGTGCCGGCCGGCGGGCTGCACGGCTTCCGGAACGAGTCGGGGCCGGCGTCGATGCTGCTGCACTTCGCCCCGGGCGCACCACGGGAGGCCTACTTCGAGGGGCTCGCCCGGCTCGGGGCCGGCGAGGCGATGACCGACGCCGAGCGCGACGAGTTCATGCGGTACCACGACAACCACTGGGTGGACTGACGCAGCACGTCGCCCGGGGCGCAGGCCACGGGCACGGTCGGGACACGTGGCCAGGCGGATGGGGCGCACGGCCGCCGCGAGGGGGGCGCACGGCCCCGCGAGGCGGCGCCGGGTCACGCCGTCGGCCCGCCCTCCAGCGCTGCCAGCTGCAGGCGGACGGCCAGCCGCACCGTCGGGTCGTCGAGGTCGAGCCCGGCCAGGTCGGCGACCCGGTTCATCCGGTAGCGCATCGTGTTGGGGTGCACGTGGATCGCCCGCGCGGCCGCGCTCGGCGCGCCGGGGTGGTCCAGCCACGCGGCGAGGGTCCGCAGGTGGTCGGTGGCGTGCACCGCGTCGTGCTCCTGCAGCAGGCGCAGCGGCCCCAGCGCTTCCTCGGGGAGAGCCGCCGCCGCGCGCGCGATGGTCACCTGCGCCCACACGTCCTCGTGGCGCGCGACGGCCTCGCCCGGCGGCGTGACCCGGTCCGCCTCCTGTGCCTCGCTGCGCGAGCGCTCCAGCCCGGCCGGCTGGTGGGCCGGCCGGCCCGCGCGCACCACCAGGTCCAGGCCCTCGAGCCGGGCCCGTTCGACCACGGCGCACAGCCACGGCCACGAGCCCGCGGCGGCGTCATCGGTGTCGCGCACCACGGCATACACCCGACCGTCGAGCTCGGCGATGAGCGGGGAGGTCCACGCCTGGCGCCGCAGCACCGACTCCCACACGTCGAGGATGCGGCCGGCATCGCCGGCGGTGCCGAGCGCCGCGACCCGCCACGGCCCCGCGGGCAGCCACTCGTCGGCACCAGCGGTGCTGCCGGACAGCACACCGCGGAGCCGGTCGGCGGCCACGCGCCGCGACAGGTCGCTCTGCGCCCGCAGGCGCAGCAGGTGCAGCGCGACGACGGCCGACGTCTGCACGAGCTCGGCCACGAGGGCCGCCGGTGGCCGCTGCTCGACGACGACCCAGATGGAGCCCAGCCACTCGCCGCCGGCGCGGACCGGGACCACGAGGCGGGGCTTGGTGCCGCCGGACGCCGGGACGTAGACCGGCTCGCTGGAGCGGGCGAGCCGGCGGAAGACGCCTTGGGCGCGCAGGGTGGCCAGCACCTCGTCGGGCACTCGCCGCCCGACGATGGTGGAGACGCGGGCCGGGTCGGTGAGGTCCTGGCGCGAGGAGTACGCGAGCACGCGCGACTGGGCGTCCTCGATGGTGACGGGGGCGTCGACGAGACCGGCAGCCGCGTCCGCGAGCGCGAACAGGTCGTCCTGCACGGGTGCGTCCTCGCGCCGGCCCGGGCCGACCGCGGCACGGTCGAGGACACCGCGCAGGAGCCAGACGAGGTGTGCCCAGGAGGCCTGGTCGGCGAGCTCGACGAGCGCGATGCCTTCCCGCCTGGCCCGGCTCCGGACGTCGCGGCGCCGGCCGAGGGACCGGCGCAGCACCACGCCGCCGGCGCCGGCCGCGGCTGCGTCGCCGACGACCTGGAGGGCCCCCGAGGGGCCGTCGACGCCGACGCCGAGCACGAGGTCACCGGGCTGGCCGACGACGCCGTGGGCCGGCTCGGCGATGGTGAGGTCGTCGACCTCGGCGCCCTCGCGGGGCACGGCGAGGGTGAGCAGGCCCGAGAGGGTGCCCACGAGGTCGGTCACGGCGAGCACGGCCCCAGTGTCGGGCAGGTTGTGCCGTGAGCACAACTCTCACGGTCAGATTCATGCTTCGCCGCCAAGGCGACGGTACACGCTCCCTGTCACGCTCGAGGACATGACCTCCTCCCCCGCTGTCACCGCTGCCGGTCTCCCCGCCCCCCGTCGTGTCGCCGTCGTCGGCGCCGGAATGGTGGGCCTGTCCACCGCCTGGTTCCTCCAGGAGCACGGCGTCGAGGTGGTCGTCCTCGACCGTGAGGGCGTGGCCGCCGGGTCGTCGTGGGGCAACGCCGGCTGGCTGACGCCGGGCATCGCGACGCCGCTGCCCGAGCCCGCGGTCCTCAAGTACGGCATCCGCGCCGTCCTGTCGCCGTCGTCGCCGGTCTACGTGCCGCCGAGCGCCAACCCGGACTTCCTGCGGTTCGTCACCGGCTTCACCCGCCACTCGACGATGAAGGCCTGGAAGAAGGCCATGGGCTCCCTCGTGCCGGTCAACGACCTGTCGCTGGAGAGCTTCGACCTGCTCAAGGCCGGCGGCGTGCAGGCCGACACCATCGAGGCCAGGTCGTTCCTCGCGTCGTACCGCACCGAGGACGAGCGCCGCACGCTGCTCGAGGAGATCGAGCACATCCACGCCGCGGGCCAGGCCATCGAGTTCGAGCCGCTCACCGGCGACCAGGCCCGGGCGATCGAGCCCAGCCTGTCCGACGAGATCGGGGCGGCGATCCTGCTCAAGGGCCAGCGGTTCATCAACCCCGGCGCCTTCGTCCACGCGCTCGCCGACTCGGTGCGCGCCCGCGGCGGCAAGATCGTCGACGGCGCCACGGTGGCCGACATCCGCGACACCGGTCGCGGCGTGGCCGTCACCACCGCCGAGGGCTCGGTCGAGGAGTTCGACGCCGCGGTCCTCGCGACGGGCGCCTGGCTCGGGAAGCTGGCTCGGCAGTTCGGCGTCCGGAACGTCGTGCAGGCCGGCCGCGGCTACTCGTTCTCCGTCGCGATCGACCACGTCCCGAACGGCCCGGTCTACTTCCCCGCCCAGCGGGTCGCGTGCACGCCGATCGGCGACCGGCTGCGCGTGGCCGGGATGATGGAGTTCCGCAAGCCCGAGGCCGCGCTCGACCAGCGCCGCATCTCGGCGATCGCCGAGGCCGCCCGCCCGCTGCTGCGCGGCGCCGACCTCGACGCCCGCCAGGACGAGTGGGTCGGCTCGCGGCCGTGCACCGTCGACGGCCTGCCCCTCATCGGTGCGACCAAGAGCCCCCGGGTGTATGCCGCGGGCGGCCACGGCATGTGGGGCATCACCCTCGGCCCGGTCACCGGCCGCCTGCTCGCGCAGACCATGGTCACCGGGAAGCAGGTCGAGCAGCTCAAGCCCTTCAACCCCCTGCGCTGACACCAGGCGGCCCGGGGGGGCCGGGGCCCCTGGCGCCGGGCCGCCCCGACA
>NZ_JBHUYG010000031.1:0-39012 GCF_042668795.1 Pedococcus sp. NPDC057267
GACGTCGGTGGCGTCGAGGCCGAGCTGCTGCAGCGACGCCGCGGCCAGGCTCGAGCTGTAGCCCTGCCGGCACAGCACCACGACCAGCCGACCCGGGTCGCCTGCCTCCGGGATGCGCCAGGGGCTCGAAGGATCCAGGCGCCACTCCAGCACGGTGCGGTCGATGACCAGCGCGCCGGGAAGCTCGCCCTGACGGGCTCGCTGGGGTGCCGTGCGCGTGTCCACGAGCAGGGCCCCACCCTGCACCGCCTCGTATGCCGCGTGCGGCGTCAGCCGGTGCAGCCCGGCCCGGGCGCGGGCCAGCATCGCGTCGACGCCGACGGCCGTGTCGAGGCGGTCCTGGACGGTCACCGGACCACCAGCACGGCGTCGCCGCGGGGCACGAACTCACCGATGACGGGCGCGCCCGGCACCTCACCCGCGAGCAGCAGCCCGCCGCTCGTCTGGGCGTCGGCCAGCAGGACGAGCTCGTCGTCGTCCACGGCGGCCGACAGGCTGGGGCGGACCCAGTCGAGGTTGCGCCGGCTGCCGCCGGGCACGAAGCCGGCGGCGAGGGACTCGCGGGCACCCTCGAGGTAGGGGACGGCCCCCGCGTCGACGACCGCGGTCACACCCGAGGCGCGCGCCATCTTGTAGAGGTGGCCGAGCAGGCCGAACCCGGTGACGTCGGTCGCCGCCTCGATCCCGGCGTCGAGCGCCGCGCGTGACGCGGCTGCGTTGAGCGCGGCCATCGAGGCGATCGCCTGCTCGAACACCTCCCCGGTCGCCTTGTGCCGGTTGTTGAGCACCCCGACGCCGAGCGGCTTGGTGAGCGAGATCGGCTGGCCGGCCCTGGCGGCGTCGTTGCGCAGCAGCCGCCCGGCGTCGGCGACGCCGGTGACGGCCATGCCGTACTTGGGTTCCGGGTCGTCGATGCTGTGGCCGCCGGCCACCGGGCAGCCGGCCTCGCGCCCGATGTCGAGGCCGCCGCGCAGCACCTCGCGGGCGAGCTCGACCGGGAGGGTGTCCCGGGGCCAGCCGAGCAGGTTGACCGCGACGACCGGGCGCCCGCCCATGGCATACACGTCCGACAGGGCGTTGGCCGCGGCGATGCGCCCCCAGTCGTAGGCGTCGTCCACGACGGGGGTGAAGAAGTCGGCGGTGGCGAGGACGGCGATGTCGCCCTCGATCCGGACCGCGGCGGCGTCGTCCCCGGCGTCGAGCCCGACGAGCAGGTCCTCCGAGCCCTCGCCGACGAGGTCGCGGACCATGTCCTCGAGCTCGCCCGGTGGGATCTTGCAGGCACATCCGCCGCCGTGGGCGAACTGGGTGAGGCGCAGCGCCGAGGCCGTGGTCATGGCCTCGACTCTAGGTCGCCCCCTGCAACCAAGCAGCCCGACGGCCCCGCGTCGACGAGCTGCCGCGCGCACCGGACATGTCCCTGACCGAACAACGAACCCGGGTTTCGGATATCCGAACCCCAGGTTCGTTCCTCGCACGACATCGGGAACGCCGGGCCGCGGCGGCAGCGGTCAGGATCGCCGACTACGGTGGGCCGCGGAGGTGTCAGGGTTCCTGGTGGTCCCCCCGGTCTTCAAAACCGGTGAGACCGAGCATCTCGGTCTGGCGGGTTCGATTCCCGTCCACCTCCGCCACAGTCGTCCCGGCCCTCGTGCGAGGAGGAGAGCAGGTGCACGTCCTCGCCACCGCCGGGCACGTCGACCACGGCAAGTCGACCCTGGTCCGCGCGCTCACCGGCATCGAGCCGGACCGATGGGCGGAGGAGCACCGCCGCGGCCTGACCATCGACCTGGGCTACGCGTGGACGACCCTGCCCTCGGGCGAGGAGGTCGCCTTCGTCGACGTGCCGGGTCACGAGCGGTTCATCGGCAACATGCTCGCCGGCCTCGGTCCGGCTCCCGCGGTCGTCTTCGTCGTCGCCGCCGACGAGGGCTGGCGCACGCAGTCGGCCGAGCACCTCGCCGCCGTCGACGCGCTCGGCCTCTCACACGGCCTGCTCGTCGTGACGCGCAGCGACCTCGCCGACCCCGGACCCGCCCTGGCCGATGCGGGTGAGCGGCTCGCGCGCACCTCCCTGGGCCAGGTCCCGGCCGTCGCCGTGTCCGCTCGGACCGGCGAGGGGCTGGACGCGCTGCGCGAGCACCTCGACGACCTCGTGGCCGGGCTGCCGACGCCGGACCCGGGGGCGCGGGTGCGCCTGTGGGTGGACCGCGCCTTCAGCATCAAGGGTGCCGGCACCGTCGTCACCGGCACGCTCGAGCAGGGCACGCTGCGGGTCGGCGACGAGGTCGAGGTGGGCGGCCGGCGCCTGCGGATCCGCGGCCTGCAGTCGCTCGAACGACCGCAGGAGGCCGTGGCCGCGGTGGCCCGGGTGGCGGTGAACCTGCGCGACGTCACCCCCGAGGACGTCCCGCGCGGGACGCCCCTGCTGACCCCGAGTGCCTGGCACCCGACGACGACGCTCGACGTGCGCACGAGCACCGACCCCGCCGAGCTGCCCGGGACCGTCACGCTGCACCTCGGCACGGTCGCCGTGGAGGCGCGGCTGCGCCCGCTGGCCGGGGACGCCGCGCGGCTGACGCTGCCGCACCCCCTGCCGCTCGTGGCCGGCGACCGCGCGATCCTGCGCGAGCCCGGCGGCCACCGCCTGCTCGTGGGGGCCCTGGTCCTCGACGCCGACCCGCCGGCCCTGCGCCGCAGGGGAGACGGCCGTCGCCGGGGAGAGGCCCTCACCGCGTACACCGGTGTCCCCGACCTGCCCACGGAGGTCGGCCGCCGCGGTGCGATGCGCCGGTCGCACGCAGCAGCCCTCGGGCTCGACCCGTCCACCGCCCACCCGTCCGCCGCCCACCCGTCCGCCACGCACCCCGACGTCGTGGTCGAGGGCGAGTGGCTGCTCGACCGCTCCGCCCTGCGCGGGTGGGCCACTGCGCTCGGCGACGCCGTCCGCGCCCGCGCGCAGGCCGAGGCACTCGACCCCTCGCTGCCGGTGGAGGCGGCACGCGCGCAGGCCGGCATACCCGACGTGGCACTGGTGCCGCTGGCCGCTTCGACGGCCGGGCTCGAGGTCCGCGGTGGCCGGGTGTGGCTGCCCGGAGTCGCCGGTTCGCTCGGGGAGGCGGAGGAGGGCCTGCGGGCGATCGAGGCGCGTCTGGAGCAGGACCCGTTCGCGGCGCCCGAGCGACCGGAGCTGGAGGCCGCAGGGCTCGGTCCTCGTCAGCTCGCCGCCGCGCAGCGCCTGGGTCGGGTGCTGCGCCTCCCGGACGACGTGGTGCTCCTGCCGTCGGGGCCTGCGCAGGCGATGCGACGGCTCGCCGCGCTGCCCCAGCCGTTCACGGCGAGCGACGCCCGGCGCGCGCTCGGCACGACCCGGCGGGTGGTCATCCCGCTGCTCGAGCACCTCGACGGGCGGGGCTGGACGCGTCGCGTCGACGGCACCCTGCGCGAGGTCGTCCGCCGCTGAGGCGCCCGCTCGTCTGCTCACAGACCTGCGTCCCGGTTCCGCGTCGCGTCGCGCCCCGCTGCGCTGCGTGCCCGCTCGTCTGCTCACAGACCTGCGTCCCACTGCGCGCGGATCCGCTCCCTGCTCACAGCCACGCTGGTCTGCGCACAGACCTCCGTGTCCGAGGTCAGCCGCTCAGCCGCGCCACGGGGGTGGCGTGCCCTTGTTCTCGGCGTAGGCCAGGTCCCGCTCGAGGAAGGCAGCGAGCCGCTGCGCCGCCACCCGCACCGACGTGCGTCGCGCGCGCGGCAGGCTGGGCGCGAGCCGCACGTCCACCTCGACGGAGCCCGCCGCGACGGTCCGTTTCCACAGGCCGACGTTCTCACCGTCCGACAGCACCATCGCCCAGAACGGGTCGGGCCGCACCGCGTACGGGTGGTCGGGGGCGGCGGGGAACCCGACGGTCGGGTACGTCAGCACCACCTCGTCGTAGGTGGGGAAGAGGTATGCCGTCGGCGCGGCCGGGCTGCGCCGCGGCACGGCCTCCGGGTCGTACCAGTGCGCCTGGCCCTCGACCTCGACCTGCTCGAGGTCGTCACCGAGCTCGGCCAGCGCCGTCCTGGTGTCGGTGGCGGTCAGCGAGGACCAGCGGGTGAAGTCCTTGACCGTGGCGGGGCCGTGCCCGGTGAAGAAGCGCCGGGCCAGCTCGACCAGCGCCTCCGCCCGGTCCCTCGTCGGGGTGGGCGCGACGACCTCGTCGACGAGCGCGTAGGTGTGGTGGGGGCCCTGCATCGGGCCCGAGCAGATCACGCCGCGCAGCTCCGCGACGAGCAGCAGGTGGCCGAGCCGCTCGCCGGGGCCGACGGGGGAGCCGAGACGGGTCAGCTCCGTCCCGATCTCGGCGCGGGTCCGGTAGTGCCTGCCGCGCAGCAGCTCTGCGGTCTGCCCGATCACCGTGTCGACCAGCCCCGGCTCGTCGAGCCCGAGCTGGCGGTGGCGCCCCGCCATGCCGGCCAGCACGCGCGGTGAGGTCAGCTCGAGGATCCAGCGCAGGTCCTGCGGGCGGACGAAGTGCCACGTCGGCCGCAGGATGTGGGTGCGCAGGAAGGCGCCGGCGTCGTGCTCCCGGCGCACCGCGGCATACGTCGAGCGGCGCGAGCGCATGGCGAGGGAGTAGAAGGCGTGGTCGCGCTCCTGGCTCTGCACGCAGGTGAGCAGCTCCACGACGTCCGCGGCGGTGGCCAGGGGGGCCGAGGAGAGCCGCTGCGTGGCCATCCGCAGCGCGAGCACGCGCGAGCGGTCCAAGGCGCTGACCATGGGCTCATCCTGTAGGAACTCGGGGCCTTCTGCGCGACCATGGGGAGATGGAGCAGAGCACCACCATCGACGTCGCGGCCCCGCCGAGCCGGGTGTGGGAGGTGGTCACCGACGTCGAGCACTGGCCCGACTGGACGCCGTCGATGCGGTGGGTGCGCCGGGTCGACGAGGGTCCGCTGCGGACCGGGTCCCAGGCCAAGATCAGCCAGCCCAAGCTGCCCACCGTCGACTGGACGGTCACCGAGATCGAACCGGTCGACCACTTCACCTGGGTGAGCACGTCCCCCGGGGTGCGCACCACGGCCCGGCACTCGGTCGAGGCGCTGCCCGGCGGCGGGACGCGGGTGCGGCTGTCGATCGAGCAGGGCGGCCCGTTGGGGTCGGTCGTGCAGTGGCTCTACGGCAACCTGACCGACCGGTACCTGGCCATGGAGGCCGCCGGGCTCAAGCAGCGCTGCGAGGCAGGCGCCCGACCCGCAGCCTGACCCCGTCGCGACGCGCTCCGGCGAGACCGTCGGTCATCCTGCCGCCGGTCGCGCGTCACCACCCTCGACGCCCGCGTGCGTGACGGGCGCCGGTCCGTCGCCCTCGGAGGGCTGGCCGCCTGCCGGACCGCCAGCCGGACCGCCGTCCGCAGCGGGCGCACCCGTCGTGCGCCGGTCACGCCGGCGGCCGCGGCGGGTGGCCCGGCGCAGGCTGAGCACCAGCGCCAGCATCAGCAGCACCGCAGCCAGCAGCAGACCTGCGCCGACGAGCGTTGCGCGAGCTGCGCCGGTGCGTGCGTCCGCGAGCGCGGCATCCGCCGTGGCGGTGTCGCCCTTGGCGATCGCGGCCTCGGCCCGGTCGAGGTCCGCCCGGGGCTGCAGGACGAGGTCGCCGAGCCGTGCGAGCGGACCCGCCGAGTCGACCTCCGAGCGTGTCGACCGGAGAGCCGTCGCCTCCCGCGCGAACGCGGCAAGCCTCGCCCCCACCTCGCGGTACTCGGCCGCCCCCTGCGCCGACTGGTACGCAGTGCGCAGCGGCGCCACGTCGATGTCGGCTGCGGTCGCCGCGGCCTGGGCGGCCTTCGCCTGCGGCCCCAGGGCGCGGGTCAGCGCCAGCTCGCGCCCGGCCCGGGCGAAGTCCCAGTCCGCCATCGCCGTCCGGACCCCGCGCGGGAGCGACCACGCCCCGTCGGCGGCGTCCTGCGCGGCATACGCGGTCCGGGCGGAGGCACGCGCGGGCAGGAGCGCCTTGCCCTCGGGGTCGAGCACCCACCGGCTCATCAGGGCGCGGGTGCCGGTGTTGCCACCTAGCACCTCGAAGAGGTCGTACGCCTGGCGCCAGGTCGTCGCGTGCGTCGTGATCGTGCGCTCGCCGGGGGCGTCGTAGATCGTCTTCGTGGTCGTGAGGGCCTTGATCAGCTGCGGGCGCGGGACCGCAGTGCTGCCGGCCACGAGGTCGTGCACGACCTGCCACGACGCGGGGTAGGCGTAGTCCTCGGCCGAGCCTGCCCGGGTCGAGCCCTGCCAGTCCGCGAGCGGGAACGCCGACGCCTGGGTGGGGGAGACGCTCGGGTGGCTCGTGTCCTTCTGCCCGGTCGCCGCCGTGGTCTCGGTGGCCAGCTCCTGGGCCAGGCCCTCGGTGAGCCAGCGGTCGTCGAGGTGGTCGAAGTTGGACCACGCGTGCGACAGCTCGTGCGCGAGCAGAGCCGGGTCGAGCGCCTCGGAGACGTCGATGCGTCCGCGCTCGTAGCTGCCGTCCCAGCCGTACACCTGCCCGCTGAAGTCCTCCGTGATCGTCGTCGAGCGGTTCGGCCACGGCTGGCCGGTGAGCCGCTCGAGCGTCGTGACCGAGCTGGGGAGGCGGCCGGCGATGTAGGAGGACCAGCCCGTGTCACCGGGGAAGGCCTGGAGGGAGAAGGAGTACGGGCCCACCTGCACGTCGTGCTTGACGATCTGGGACGGGTCGCGCAGGGACATCTGGGTCCACAGGCCCTCCGGGCCGCCCCCGCGGATCGTGGCGACGCGGGTGTCGCCGCTGCCCGACTCGGTGTAGGGGAGGCCGAGGTCAAGGGTTATCCAGCGCGGGGAGACGACCTCGATGGTCGCCCGCCCGGCGTCGCCGGGGGAGTAGACGTCGAATGCGGCATACCCCTTGCCGACGCGCCCCGGCTGCGACGAGCGGACCGGCGACCCGGGGATCGTGTAGGTCAGGGTGACGGTGCGGGTCTGGCCGTAGCGCAGTTCGCTCGGGAAGCTGATGTCGGCGTAGTACTGGCCCTTCTGCCGGACGACCGTCACGGGGATCGACGACCCGTTCGAGGTACCCCTGAGCGACCCCACCGCGCTCGGCAGCCACACGCCGTACCCGGTCCAGTAGAAGTACCGGGTCGCCGTCGGCGGCTCCTCGTTGGTCACGGTGACGGTCTGCGTGACCTGGACCGGGGAGCCGTCCTCGGAGACGACGTAGCGGGTCGTCCCGCTCTCGCCGAGGCCGCCCGCGGCCAGCGCTGGGCTCGGCGCGAGCACGGTCGTCCCGGCGCCGAGCGCGGTGGCAGCGGCCAGTGCGAGGGCCGCGGTCCGGGTGCTTCCCCCCAGATGCATGCGCGCAGTATGACCCAGCACGCTGACACGGGTGGCCGCGTCGCCCCCAGTCGGCGGGAAGCCTGTCTCAGGCGAGCTCGCGGCGCATCACCAGGCGCGGCATCCCGCTCGCCGTCGCGGCGGTCGTCCCCACCACCTCGAACCCGACCCGCTCGAACATGGCCCTCGTCCCCACGAACGCCATCGTCAGGTCCATCCGTCCGCCCTCGGTGTCCACCGGGTGGGCCTCGACGGCGGGCGCACCGCGGCTCGCGGCATACGCCACCGCACCCTCGAGCAGCTGCGTGGTGACGCCCTGCCTGCGATGGCCCGACCGGACCACCACGCAGACGATGCTCCACACGGGGCGGTCGTCGACCGGCGGCATCAGCTTCGAGCGGGCGAGGCGGGTGATCTCCGACCGCGGGCCGATGTTGCACCAGCCGACCGGCACCCCGTCGCGGTAGGCGACCACGCCCGGCGGGTTCGGCCGCTCGCACAGGGCGCGCATGGCCTGCTCGCGGGCGGTCGGGCCGTCGCCGCCGAGCTCGCGGACCTCGGCGGCGGTGAGGCGGTGCGAGAGGCACCAGCAGTGCGTCGCCCGGCGGTACCGGTTCACGACGTCCGCGAAGTCCTCGAAGCGGTCCGGCGTCACCGGGTGCGTCTCCCAGGCGGCGTCGGCGGTCGTGGCGCTCTGCGTCCCCCTGGCAGCGGTCATGGCGCCAGCCAACCACCTCCGTGGCCCGACGACCGCTGTCTGTGCACACAGGTCCGTCCCACTGCGCACGGATCCGCTCCCTGCGCAGTCACACGCTCGTCTGTGCGCAGACCTCCGGTCCGAGGGCGTCACCAGATGTGGGGGAGCGGCCCACCAGATGTGGGGGAGCGGTGCACCGCCGCGGACCACATCTGGTGGTGCCTCCACCGTCACACCAGTCACAGGGACACCACTTCTGGCGTGTCGTGCACGGCCTCCCCAGGCGGCTGACCTGCGGCGATGCAGACTGCCTCGGACGAACGGCGGAGTTTCCCGGAACAACTTGCATCGCCGCCGCCGGCGATGCAGACTATCCCTACATCTAGTGGTTACACGGTTGTAGTTCATCCACATGTAGTGCACAGGACGAAGCCACTTACCCACAGGTCCTCAACAGGTAGTCCACACGTCCGTCCCCAGGCGCCGGCCCGCACGACCGGCCACAGACACCCCGGGACGGGCACATCAGCAGGGGAGGAGACCGGTATGCACTGCCCGTTCTGCCGGCACACCGACTCCCGCGTCATGGACTCGCGCACGACCGACGACGGCAGCTCGATCCGCCGTCGTCGCCAGTGCCCCGAGTGCGGTCGCCGCTTCACGACGATCGAGACCGCGAGCCTCACGGTGACCAAGCGCTCCGGCGTGAGCGAGCCGTTCAGCCGCGCCAAGGTCCTCGCCGGCGTCCGCAAGGCCTGCCAGGGCCGCCCGGTCACCGAGGACGACCTCGCCCTCCTCGCCCAGCGCGTCGAGGAGTGCATCCGCCAGCAGGGGCAGGCCGAGATCGAGGCCCACGAGGTGGGCCTGGCGATCCTCGGGCCGCTGCGCGAGCTCGACGAGGTCGCCTACCTGCGCTTCGCGAGCGTCTACCAGGCCTTCGACACCCTCGAGGACTTCGAGGCCGCCATCACCCTGCTTCGCGCCGAGCGCGACGCCACCGGCGAGGAGCCCCAGACGGCTCCGGACCACCAGAGCAAGGCCGGTATGCCGCCGGGCTAGGCCCGCGGCATGCCCGCCTGACCATCGCCCGCACCGGCTGTCGGTGCTCGTTGAAACCATTGCAACCAACGCAACACCCAGGGGACCAGGGAGGCCCACACCATGACCGAAACGGCAGGCGCACGTGCAGGTGCGCGCAAGAACTCCTCCAAGGGAGTCAAGGTCGAGCGGATCTACACCACCCCCGGTGTGCACCCGTACGACGAGGTCACCTGGGAGAAGCGCGACGTCGTCCAGCAGAACTGGAAGACCGGCGAGGTCATCTTCGAGCAGCGCGGTGTCGAGTTCCCCGACTTCTGGTCGGTCAACGCCTCCACCATCGTCACCACCAAGTACTTCCGTGGCGCCGTCGGCACCCCGCAGCGTGAGCAGAGCCTCAAGCAGCTCATCGACCGCGTCGTGCTCACGTACGTCAAGGCCGGCAAGGACCACGGCTACTTCTCATCCGCGGACGACGCCGAGGTCTTCGAGCACGAGCTGACCTACGCCCTGCTGCACCAGGTGTTCAGCTTCAACTCCCCGGTCTGGTTCAACGTCGGCACCAAGAGCCCCCAGCAGGTCAGCGCCTGCTTCATCCTCGCCGTCGACGACTCGATGGACTCGATCCTCAACTGGTACAAGGAGGAGGGGAAGATCTTCCAGGGCGGCTCCGGCGCCGGCCTCAACCTCTCCCGCATCCGCTCCTCCAAGGAGCTGCTCTCCTCCGGTGGCACCGCCTCCGGCCCGGTCTCCTTCATGCGTGGCGCCGACGCGTCCGCAGGGACGATCAAGTCCGGTGGTGCGACCCGTCGCGCGGCCAAGATGGTCGTGCTCGACGTCGACCACCCCGACATCGAGGAGTTCGTCGAGACCAAGGCGCGCGAGGAGGACAAGATCCGCGCGCTGCGCGACGCCGGCTTCGACATGGACCTCGGCGGCAAGGACATCACCTCCGTCCAGTACCAGAACGCCAACAACTCGGTCCGCGTCAGCGACGAGTTCATGCGTGCGGTCGAGGAGGGCACGACCTTCGGGCTGCGCGCCCGCCAGACCGGTGAGGTCATCGAGGAGGTCGACGCCCGCGAGCTGTTCACCAAGATCGCCAAGGCGGCGTGGGAGTGCGCCGACCCGGGCCTGCAGTACGACGACACCATCAACGACTGGCACACCAACCCCGAGACCGGCCGCATCACCGCGTCAAACCCGTGCTCGGAGTACATGTCGCTCGACAACAGCTCGTGCAACCTGGCGTCGCTCAACCTGCTGAAGTTCCTCAAGGACGACGACACGTTCGACGCCGTGACCTTCCAGAAGGTCGCCGAGCTCGTCATCACCGCGATGGACATCTCGATCTGCTTCGCCGACTTCCCGACCGAGGCGATCGGCAAGACCACGGTCGACTACCGCCAGCTCGGCATCGGCTACGCCAACCTCGGTGCGCTGCTCATGGCGACCGGCCACGGGTACGACTCCGACGGTGGCCGTGCGCTCGCCGCCGCGATCACCTCGCTGCTCACCGGTGCCGCGTACAAGCGCTCCGCCGAGATCGCCGCCGTGGTGGGTCCGTATGCCGGGTACGCCCGCAACGCGGACGCCCACAAGCGCGTGATGCGCAAGCACCAGGCCGCCAACGATGCGATCCGCACGCTCGACGTGATGGACAAGGGCATCCACCAGGCCGCCACCAAGGCGTGGGACGACGTCGTCAAGCTCGGTGAGAAGAACGGCTACCGCAACGCCCAGGCGTCGGTGCTGGCCCCGACCGGGACCATCGGCTTCATGATGGACTGCGACACCACCGGCATCGAGCCCGACTTCTCGCTGGTGAAGTTCAAGAAGCTCGTCGGTGGCGGGTCGATGCAGATCGTCAACCTGACCATCCCGCGCGCGCTGAAGAAGCTCGGCTACACCGACGAGACCAGCGAGGCGATCGTCGAGTACATCGCCGACAAGGGTCACGTCATCGACGCCCCCGGCCTCAAGCCGGAGCACTACGAGGTGTTCGACACCGCGATGGGCGCCCGCGCGATCAGCCCGATGGGCCACGTGCGGATGATGGCGGCGGTCCAGCCGTTCCTGTCCGGCGCGATCAGCAAGACGGTCAACCTGCCCGAGGACGCCACGGTCGAGCAGATCGAGGACGTTCACCTGCAGGGCTGGAAGCTCGGCCTCAAGGCGATCGCGGTCTACCGCGACAACTGCAAGGTCGGCCAGCCGCTGTCCGACGGTGGCTCGGCCGCCAAGGACAAGGCTGCGGACAAGGCCGCCGACGCTGCCGCCCCGGTCGTGGAGAAGGTCGTCGAGTACCGGCCCGTCCGGCGCCGGCTGCCCAAGCGTCGCCAGTCGCAGACCACCTCGTTCGCGGTCGGCGGGGCCGAGGGTTACCTCACCGCCGGCACGTACGAGAACGGCGAGCTCGGTGAGCTGTTCCTCAAGTTCGGGAAGCAGGGCTCGACCCTGGCCGGCGTGATGGACGCCTTCTCGATCGCGGTCTCGGTGGGCCTTCAGTACGGCGTGCCGCTGGAGACCTTCGTCGAGAAGTTCACCAACCTGCGGTTCGAGCCGGCCGGCATGACCGACGACCCGGACGTGCGGATGGCGCAGTCGCTGATGGACTACGTGTTCCGCCGGCTGGCGCTGGACTACCTGGACTTCGACACCCGGTCGTTCATGGGCATCCACACGGCCGAGGAGCGGGCGCACCAGCTCGAGACCGGCTCGTACGAGCTCGAGGCCGCGGCGGAGGACGAGGACGAGGCCGAGGCCGAGTTCGAGACCCTGTCGCAGTCGACGCCGGTCGCCAAGGCCGAGCCGAAGCACGAGGCCAAGGTCGAGGGCAAGGCGCTCTCCGCCGACGCGGTGAAGTCCGGTGCGGGCGCCGCCAGCGCCCGCGAGGTCTCGGTCGAGGTCCACTCGTCCGCCGAGCTCCTGGAGAAGTTCCAGGGCAAGGCCGCCGACGCCCCGATCTGCATGACCTGCGGCACGAAGATGCGCCCCGCCGGCTCCTGCTACGTCTGCGAAGGCTGCGGCAGCACCAGCGGCTGCAGCTGATGACGAGTTGCGCGGAAATGTCACGCACGAGTTGCGCGGAGTGTCACGCAGTTGCGTGAGTGACAGTTCTTACCGTTATCGCTTCTCGGAGCGATAACAACGACAACGCAGTCGCCCCGGCCCCCTTCGTGGGGGTCGGGGCGGTGGGCGTTGGTGAACAACAACTGAAGAGAAGAAGTGCCGGAAAAGCACGATGCGCCCGGCGGGAACCGGGCGCATCGTCGGCAGAACTTGGTCTGCAAAACTTCCACGCTCATCAGACCACGTTCCTGTCGTTCGCGTCCAGATTTTCGGCGTGTTACGCGAGTCACTAAACAAAGGAACGATTCTGATGAGTAGCAGTGTCTTCGACGCGTTCAAGGCGTTCGACAAGAAGTTGAAGCTCGACCCCGAGGTGACTGCACAGGCGCGGTCCCTCGCCGCCGAGCTGGAGCAGTGCCTGCGGGACGCAGGACTGTGCCAGTCCCGGCTCCTGCAGGGCTCGTTCGGTCGCAAGACGATGCGGCCCCCGCTCAAGGACGTCGACATCGTCATCGTCCTGCCGGACCGTCTCGCGGACCAGCGCACGCAGCCGGGCATGTCGGAGTGGGCCATGAGCGCGTTCCGCAACGCCATCGTCGACGCGAACATCCTCCCAGGTGTGGCATTCGACGTGGAGCAGGCGCATGCGCACGCGTTGCAGCTCACCATCCCCGGCGTCGACTTCACGGTCGACCTCGTGCCGGCCTTCGAGACCGAGAGCCCCGACGACGGGTGGCTGTACATCGCCGACCGCGACAAGGACCAGTGGACCAAGCTGTCGGACGTCCGCCGGCTGCGCGACAAGGTCGCCGACCGTAACCAGCAGTGCGGTGGGGTCTGGGTCAACCAGGTCCGCGAAGCCAAGCACGCCCTCGACCGCAACCCCCACATCAAGGACCTCGTGTGCGGACTCCTCGTGGAGTCGCTGGCCTACGACGCGGTGACGAAGAAGGTGAACCCGCAGCAGGCCATGGTGGCCATCTTCACCGCCGCCACCGCAAGCCTCGGCGGGCCGTACTTCGGGCTCGCACAGGACGACCTCACCGCCAAGTGGTCGGGCGCGGACCGTGCCGACGTTCTGCGGTTCTTCGAGGAGAACCGCCGCAAGGCCGTGGAAGCCGTGCGTCTGGAGAGCGCCGGCGACAAGGTCGAGGCCATCCGCATCTGGCGTGAGGTCTTCGGTGACCTGTTCCCGACCGAGGCGTTCAGCTTCGTCGAGCGCCTCAAGACGGTGGGCCAGATCGGCGGTTCCGTGACCGCGGATGGTCGGCTCACGACGGTCCCCGGCAACGCGCGGCCGGCCCGGCCCTGGCGGGCGGTGGCCGCCGACGAGCAGGTGCAGGCCGCCCACGAACTCTGCAGCCCGGGCAAGCAGAACGCGGGCACCGCTTCGCCGTCCATGGATTCCCTCCTGTCCGACCCCGACCGCGTCGCACGGCAGGTGGCGTCCGGTGAGGTGGTGTGGGGCGTCCGCGACGTCCTCGCCAGCTGCCTGTGTGACGGGTACGCCGTCAAGCTCGAGCTCGACCTGCTGCCGCTGCCCGACGCTGCTGACGAGGGTTTCGCAGTCGAGCGGGTCCGGGTCGTGGCCACCCGCGACCACCAGGTGCTCGTGTACCCCATCGCTCAGCGGGGCCGCACCTGGCGCCACCGCAACGACGCAGGCAAGGGAGCCCTGTGCCTTCAGTACCCCGGGGACGACCCGAGCCTGCTGTGGCTCTGGGAAGACGGACTCGAGGAGCTCCTCACGCGAGTGCGCCTGCACCTCCTCGCCGAGGAGGTCTTCCGCCGCGAGGGCAGTTGGCCCGGTGAGGAGCTCCCGCACGGGCTCCCGACGGGCGGCGTCGTGTGGCCGGTCGCCAGCGAGGCGATGCGCCGCGCGCTGAGGAAGTGGTCCCGGTGATGGACCTCCTGCGTGCGCTCATCGGCGAGGACGGCAAGGGTGTCGTGTGGCTCGTCATCTCGCTCATCCTGGGCAGTGGGGTCGTGAGTGCCATCGTCGGCAAGCTGTTCGACCGTGGCTCCAAGCGCGACGAGCGGGTTCGGGACGGCTACGCTGCGAGCACCGCGGCGCTGGTCGCATGGGCCGAGTTCCCGTACCGCGTCGCCCGCCGCTCGGCGGACGACGCGGAGACGCGTGCCGCCTTGGTAGGTCGTGGCCACGACTCACAGGAGGCGCTGGCGTGCCGTCGCGCGTGGGTCGTGGGCGAGTCACCCGTGATGGGGGAGGCGTACGCCGCCATCACAAGGCAGTTGCGTCCGGTCGTCGCTCAGGCGACGCAGGCAGCGTGGCGGCGTCCCCACGCCGACAACGGTGCCGCAATGGTCCTGTCGGACGGACCGACCATGCCGCCCGTGGACGTCGACCCCTTCGTGGACAAGTGGTGCACCGCGCTGCGCTACCGCTTCGGCTGGCGCCGCTGGGTGTTCATCCCTCCGCTCCTGCGGTGGCGGCTTCGTAGTCACGGCGTCATCCCGACCCGTCCGGTCGCGGCGCACGGGACCGCGGCTTCCACGGTCACCACCGAGCTGAACCCCAGCGCCTGACGACGCGAGTGGTCCGGCCAGCCGCGGGGGCAGGCTCGAGCTGGCCGGACCTCACTCGTTTCACGGCTGCTTGGCAGGCAACTTCCCGCCCCTCAGGGCCGCCCGGTGCGCTGGCACGGGCTTCGCGGGCGCGGCCACGTCCCTGGTCCTGGGCAGCTCGTCGAGGAGGAGGCTGAACCGCACGGCCTCGGTCGGTTCCCAGCCGGCTGACGCTCCGGTTCGGGCATCCGCGGCCTCGATGAGGCCGGCGTTGCGCAGCTCCGGCAGGCGAACCTTGTGCGTGTCCTTGGTGTTGCCGAGGTCCACGACACCGTCGCAGATGAGTCGGAGCAAGCGCGCCTGCGCGGAGGTGATGCTGCGCCGCGCCAGATGGATGCGCCAGAAGCCCTCGAGCGTCTTCGGGTCGATTGTCGTGACCGTGCGGGCGATGCGCACGTCCTGGTGCAACCGGTGAATGCGCATGCCGACGCCGCGCAGCCCGGCGTCAAGGTTGTCCAGTGCGCTCCGGGCGCGGTCCAGGTTCCAGCCGAGGGCTTCGGCGAGCCCTTCGACGGGGACCAGGACGCGGACGTCGGCGAGGAGCGAACCCACCACGGCAGCGTCGTCAGCGGCTGACGCCGGGGCCGAAGGCGCGTCGGGACCGTGCTGGGTGTCGAGGAGTTCGGTCAGGTCCAGGCCGAGGATGGCGCCGAGCTTGGCGACCTGGCCGAGGGTCAGGTCTGTGGCCACGGAGCCGTTCTCGACGCTGCGGACGACGGCGGTGCTGACTCCCCAGTGGGCGGCGACTTCGCGTTCGGACAGGCCGAGCTCGAGCCGGCGGTCGCGGATGCGCTGGCGGGACAGTCGCGGCGGCTGGTGGGTGGTCACGTGAGTTCCTGGATGCTGATGCCCCACCGGGAGGCCCAGCGGTCTCCGGTTGGGCTGCGACGTTCGACGCGTAGGCCGGTCAGGTTCAGGCCGAGCTCGAGCCGCGCGGTCATGACCACTGTTGCGGCGGCACGTTCGCTCAGCGGCCGGCCGTCGGGGTCAGTGACGAGGGGGTCGTCGCCGTGGGCGCCGTTGAGGTGCCGGGCGAGCTTCTGCGCGTGCACCAGGCGGTGTGCGCCCTCTTCGATGTGAAGGCGTCGCCCCGAGGGCAGGATGACGGTCCTGCCCGCGTCGATGACGGACTCGACCAGGACGTCGCCAAGGTCGGCGACGTCGAGGCCGGCGCCGACGAGCGCGCACACGGCACCGCGGTGGGGACTGGCGTAGCCACCGAGCCGCGCCCACAACGCCGGGGTTCGCGCTGCGCGTCGCGGGCTGACTGCGACGGTGCCAAGCAACTGGTCGCGGTCGACCTTGAGGAACCAGCCGAGGGAGAACGCGGCGACCTGGTGCGCCTTCAGTGCGGTGAGGAAGTGCGGGATGGTGGGGGAGTCCTGCCACACCTGGTGCAGGCGCGCGGCCACGTTCTGCTCGTCGGTGAGGGTGACGCGGGTGAGGTGCTCAGCGAACCAGGCTCTGGCGGTCACGGCTGTGGCCATGAAGTGCTCGTCGAGCGCGGTGAACTGGGTGGGCTCGAGCAGGTCGCGGCAGGTGGCACGGAACGTGGTGAAGTCGTCGTCGGGAAGTCGGTGCGGCCACGGGTCGGACAGGTCTTCCGGGGGTGTGACCGGTGCCGGCGTTGGGGCGGGGAGGGGCCGACCGGGTTCTGCGATGAGGCTCGGCCTGTCGGCCCACGCACGAAGGAAGTCGTGGGGGTCGGTGAGGTCGGCGACCCACTCGGTGACGGCGTCGTGCTGGTCGTCGCTGAGCGCGCCGCGGCCCACGAGCCAAAGTGCGGCCGCGGTGGACTGCAGGTTCGAGAGCAGGTCCCGGAGCAGAGTTGGCGTGAGCAGCCACGCGTCGAGGACGAGGATGTGCCCGACGTTCTGGGCGAGTGCGGCGGTGGCGGCCAGTGCCCAGTCGCCTTCCCCGGGGCGTCCCCAGCCGGTCAGGCGCTGGTCGGCGCCGAGGGCGGTGTGCAGGTCGGCGGGGAGCCAGCCGGGGCGGCGTGTGCCGGGGCGGACCCGGAATGCCACCACGCCGGCCGCTGGGTCGGTGAGCGCTTCGGGGGACAGGCGGGCGAGGACGCCGTCGTGGTCGTGGACCGCGACGATGCCGCCTCCGGCGGAAAGGAGCGCGTTCCTGGCGTCCACCGCTGCTGCGGCGGGTGCGGCGACGGCGCTCATCGGTTCGCTCCCAAGCACAGGGACAGGGTGGCCGCGATGACCTGCGGGGTGATGGCGCCTCCTGCGGCCAGGCGGGTGGCGTGGCGAGTGAAGTGCACCCAGTCGCGGAAGTTGCCGCGCGGGAACTTGTTGTCGATGTCGCGCAGGGTCTGGTTGTCCAGCGCGGCCAGGCTCGGGTGCAGCTGGCGCAGGGCCGTGAGCAGGTTCGCGCCCGTGAGCGGGCCGAACCCGACAGCGGACGACACCCGGCTGCGCAGCTCGCCGGCGCTCTTGAGCGCTCGGTCGATGTCGGAGCCGACGATGACGAGCGTCCAGGTGGGTCCGCCGCGGTCCTTGAGGTAGCGCAGGTACTGCAACCCGGAGCTCGGCAGGTGGTGCGCCTCGTCGATGACGATGACTCGGTTGCTGCCGGTGAGGTGCTCGACGATGAGGTCGGTCAGTTCGTACTGGGGCTTGCGGCCCGGGTTGGCGCCGAACTCGCGGGTGAGCCGGACGGCGAGCTCCTTGGGGGTTGGCCGGTAGGACATCTGCAGCCAGTGACTGGCGCGTCCTTCCATGGCCGGGTGGTTGTCGATGAAGTGGCGGACGGCGTGGGTCTTGCCGCTCCCGGGGGGCCCGTACACGGCGGCGATGTCGTTGACCGCGACCGTCGCCGCAAGAGCGGCTTGGGCCTTCTGGAATGCGTTGGTCGGCACCGAGCCGAAGGGGTCGGGGCCCGGGATGGTCGAAGGCGTGGTCACGGGGTGTCTCCGTCGTGCTGGTCGCGGATGAGAGCAAGGAAGGCGTCGTCGCTGGGCGCGATGTCCCAGTCGTTGGGGTCGCGCCGCGCCGGCGGCGTCTGCTGGGCAGCTGCGTCGACCTCGGCGTCTTCGGCGGCGATGCGCGCTGCCTGACTACGGCGTGCGGCGGCCGCTCGTACGTGGACGCGGGCTTCCTCGTAGCTGTCCCTGCGCCCGGCCAGGATGCTGCGCCGCTCCTCGTGGTCCAGGGACGCGGCGGGGTACGCCTCGCAGACGAACTTGCCGTCGTGGAACACGGCGATGACCGAGTTGTCGTGGGGCAGCACGCGCACCTGCACCTTGCGGCGCACGATGCCGCCCAGGGCGGCCGCGAGGTACTTGACGCCGCCGACGCTGATGCCGTCCCGGTTGACGGTGCGCTCCTTCGGCACGGCGAGGGAGAACTGGTGCAGCACGGCCGGGTCGAGGAACGTCAGGGGAGTGGTGTCGGCAGCCCATGCTGCGGCCGGCGTCGTCTTCAGGACTTCGTGATGACGCTCGCAGTTGTACGTCTGCACCCAGGCAAGCGCGCGGAGCGTCAGCTCCTGCAAGGTCAGGACGCGGTCCAGCTGGTTGCGCCAGGGCTGGGTGCCGGTGAAGGTGCTGGGGCCGTGCGTGGCCCCGGGCAGCCGGTCGTACAGCTCGCTCTGGCTGGTGAGGTGCCAGCGCTCGATTTTCCCCTTCTCCCACGGCGTGAAGGGTGCGCACGCCTGCGGGCTGATGCCGAGCCGTGCGCACGCGGTGTTCACCGCCTCGTTGAGGAACTCCTTGCCGTTGTCCCAGCGGATGGACTCGGGCAGGCTGCCGATGCGGGTGCCGTCCGGGAGCTGGGTACCGCGGACGCCCGCGGCGATGGCGGCAACAACGTCCGCCGCGGTCGGCTGGCTGGCGGTGATGACGGTGGCCACGACCACGCGGGTGGCGTCGTCGATGAACGTTGTCTGCCACGGCTTGATGCGCTGGACGCCGGTGGCGGTGGTGACGTCGACGGGAATCTGCTGTGCGTCCGCCTGCCAGACCGCGTTGCGGTGCGGGGCGGTGTAGTTCAGGAAAAGGCTGTGCCCGATGTAGCCTTCCCGTCCGCCGCGGCGGGTCACGGTGGCGTACAGGGCGGAGTGCGTGCGCTTCTTGAAGGTGCGGGTGAACGCGACGTACCCCGGAACGCCGACCTGCGCGTCGTCCTTGAGCTGCTCCCACGCCTCCTTCAGCGTGCCGGTGCCGGCCAGCGTGGACAGGACGGTGGGGTGCTTCCACCACGGACCGTCATGAGGCTCGACGTGCGCGTCGCCGGCGAGGAGCTCGACTTCGTTCGCCGGCTCGGTCTCGGCGTCGAGCTGCGTGGCTGCGGCGCGGTGCTGGGCCCAGTAGCGGTGGGTCTGGCGGGGTGAGACCCCGAACGCGGCCGCGACGCGGTGCACGACCGACGACGGGACGGAACCGTCCGGGCGCGCCTCGGCAGCAAGCATCTGCACGGCAGCCTGTCGCTGGCTCAGGGACAGCATCACGCCACCCCCGTCCGGGACTCGACCGCGACGGCCAGGGCGGGCTCGCGCGTCAGCTCGTCCCACACCCTCTCCGGGTGCAGGTCGAACCGGGCGTGCGACCGCCCGTTCATCTGGACGTGGGTGCGTCGCGGCGCCGACAGGTGGACCACGCGGGTCGCCGCTGCGGCACCGTCCCACTGCGCTACCGCCTGCTGGGTCGCGTGGTCGAGCAGGGGAGCGCACTGCACCGGTGTCCGCAGGATGTCGGCGACCACGTCACCGCTCTGGTCGTTTCGCCACACCAGCAGGGCCGGGGCGGACGGTGCGTCGTTGCCGGCGGCCGGGACGAGGCTCCAACCCAGCGGCGGGTGCAGGAGCCGGCTGTAGCCGATGACGGTGCCCAGGAGCCGCTGCACGGCAGCGGTGGCGAAGCGGCCGCGCGGCCGCTGCGGCCAGGCCGCGTGGACCCGCCCGCTCACCTCGAGCACTCGCTCCGGCTCCCACATGCGAACCGGACCGGTCATCGGGGGCCCGTCCTGCGCCCACAGCTCGGTGATGACGGTGGCGCTGCGCTGAGCGAGCCCACGGGTCGGGTCGGTGTCGGCGGCCGCAGGGGCCGACTCGGGTACGTTCATCGTCTGCTCCTCGCAGATGCGTAGTGGTGCTCGGCTCGACCCACTGCACATGCAAGCCGACGCCACCGACATCGCATCGGGGCATCGACCGGGTCCAGTCGAGCGGTTGTCGTCGAAGGACGGTGCCGGTCGCACGGCGGAATCCAGTAGTAGACCGGACGCATTTAGTTGCAGGCAGGGCACATTCGGTGCGTTGCAGGGCTTCGGGGCGCTCGGGAGTGCCTAGCGTCCGACTCGTGCCTTCCTCCAACCAGCGACGTCCCGGACCCGCCTCCTACGGCCCGGCGTCGAACTGGCCCGGAGGTCCCTTCCCGGCGGCCAAGGACCCCGCGACGCTGATGGCGGTCGAGACCGCCGCGGAGGTTGCCACCGCTGTACGGGCCGCGCGCTCCACGCGGTACTGGTCCCAGGACCGGTTGGCCGACGAGGCGAAGGTCAGCCGCACCACCATCACCCGGCTCGAGGCGGGGAGCGGTTGGGTGGATCTGCAGATTCTCGTGCGGGTGGCCAACGCGCTCGAGCTAAAGGTCGCCCTTGTCCCCATCGGCTGACAGCGCGCGCTGACCGGTGTCGGTGGCCTCGGCCACCATGACCCCATGTCGGACATCGCCCCGTCGTGGACCGTCAAGGCCGCGCTGCGCAGCGCGTTCCCGTGGGCGCAGCTGCTAACGGAGGAAGACCTCGACGCCTTCGCCGCCGAACTCCACAGCGGCGCCACCACAGGCTGGCCGCTCCAGGCGCGACAGAACCACGAAGCTGTCGTGGTGGCGTACTGGCGGGACCGCGCAGCGTCCCAGTAGCTGGTAGGCCCTCAATCGCCGGCCAAGCACCATCCCGACGGACACTCGCTTCGGGCAGACTCCCTCCATGCGCGTACATGCCGGGCGCGGTGCGGTCGTCGCGGGGCTGGCTCTCCTTCTTGCTGGGTGCAGCCAGTCCGCCACCTCGAATGCGGGGTCGACACCCCGGACGACCGCCGCCCCCTCGAGCATGAGCGCGTCACCCGAACCGAGTACGACGACGGCCAGCCCTGGCACCCACATAGTGCTGGCGCCGACCTCGTTTCCCGAGTCGCAGCAGGAGTACACGTCCATCTTGGTGCGTGCCTGGGGAGCGGGGGACCGAGGCAAGGCAGGCTGGTACGCGACCCCCGCAGCCATGGACAAGCTGTTCGGTGCCGCAGCAGTAGGCGGCCCCGGTTGGTCCCTGCTCGGGTGCGACAACGCCGGCCCATTGCCCGCCTGCACGTTCAGCGACCGTCAGACCAAGCAGCGGCTGGTGCTGTTCTACGACGCCGACAAGCTGACCCGCCCGCGCGCTGTGCTCGACCTTGAGTTCATCTCGGATGCGCCGGCAACGACCAGTTCGTCGTAGGCCGCCCCCGGTGAGCAAGGCCGCGTCGACCGAACAGGTGGCCGCCGTCGTGCGCAACCCTCCTCGCGAACAGGGTGCCCTCTCAGCGCCAGCCGCGAGCGGCGCTGAGCCCTGCGTGCTTCATCGCCCCAAAGGCGCGCTCTGCGCGGAACGAGCACTAGGCAGCCGACGTCGAAACGTGGTGCAGCCCAAGGCCGACCACTCAGAATGCCGACCATGACCCCACCAGCGCATGTCCCAGCGCCCAGCCGGTGGGAACGGTTGCGGTCCGCACGCGCCGACACCCGCGAGCGGTTCGCGTCCTTCAAGGGTGTTGTCACCTGCGTATGGGGTCTGGTCGTCGGCGTCGTTGGCATCTCAATGGGGCTGGTCCAGCTCGGGCCGGCTTGGAGCGCAGCCCACGGTCACGGAGTGCGCGGCACGGTGACCATCACCAGCGTCTACTGCAACGCCAAGGGCGGCTGCGAACGCCACGGAAGCTTCACGGCCGCCGGCACGCAGAGGACGACCGACCGGGTTGAGCTGGTCGGGGTCAACGGGTCCGTCGGCCGCCGCGTCGTGGTGTACCAGGAAGGCACCGACTCGACCAGGGTCTACGGGACGGGGTGGCGTGCCCTCACCGAGGCAGGACTCGACGTGCTGCTCGGGCTCGTCGGCCTGGCGGTCGCGGCTGACATCGCCCTGCCCCGCCTGCCGCGGCGGCGGGCGGGGCGTTCAGGCAGCCGCGGCCGGCACGCGCGCTACTGATTCGGCACCAGGCTGAGCGCCAATCCCCGGGCACCCGGGCAAGGTGAGTTCTGACGTGGCGGGGGCTCATGTTGGTGAGACCCGCGGGGCGACCCCTAGTCTCGATCGGGGGGTCTACCCGGGACGTCCCGTGCTTGAGCCCTTGCCGCGCTTCAAGGGGACGGCCACGGTGCGTCAGACTGCTGAGCAGCGGGCCGAGTTGTTGGCCTTCGTTGCCCGGGAGTACGAGGCCGGTCGGTCCCTGCGGGAGCTGGCGGAGCTGACGGACCGAACCCAGTCGGCGGTTCGTCGAGCCCTCGACCAGGCCGGGGTCACGAGGCGTCCCCGCGGAGCGCAACGCGCCTACGAGCGGCCGCCCGCGTGACCTTCTGGCGAGCCCGTTTGGCCTGGTAGCAGGTGTAGCACCGGCACCCCTTCTGGTACCCGGACTGCCCGTGCGTGTACCGGCCCAAGAACTTGCCCGGGTCCATCACCGCGCTTCGGCACGGCCGGCACATCGCTAGGCCCTCCGGCAACGAGGACGCGGTCACGGCGATTCGCGTGCCACACCCCGCGCACTGGATCCGGCTCGGCATACGGCGACGCTACAACCCTCGGGGTAGCGGACCGGGGTTCTCCCCAGCCAGGTGACGCGCCGCCGTACCGCTCCGCGCCCTCTCGAACTTTCCCTAGGGGGTCGTAGGGACATCGGCGCCGACGTGGCCAGGGAACGCTGAACGCCCCAGCGATTGGAATGCGCTACATCCATCTGTCGATGACGACGACTCCTCGTAGGGGATGCCTCGCCGGCGCTCACGACTCGCCATTGCTCCGCGGCGCCTCGATGCGGGTGATGCTGCGAATCTTCGAGCAGATCCGCCACTCCTCCATGGTCGGGTCGTACGGGTCGTCGAAGAACACCACGCTGCTGCGCCCCACCTCCGGCCACACACCGACGATCGTGATCGGCACCGTCACGTCGTCGTACGCCATGCGGCCCGACCCCGGCCCCGGCTGTCGCCGGTACGTCATCGCGTCCAGGTCCCACACGTGCGTCGTCGCCTTCCGCGACGACACCAACCACACCCCACCCGTCTCAGGGGTCAGCTTGTCCACCCGCTCCGGTCCTGTGTCCTGCACGTCAAGCTGCTCCGGCTCCGGCGCTTCGTCCATGACGTGACCCTGCCAGCGGGGACCGACAACGCCCGCCACCAAGACCAGCGTCGTGCGCGGCGGGAGCCGTACCCTGCTGACGTGCCTCGAGTGGACGTCGACGACGACAGCATTCGCCGCTTCGTCGTGCGTCATTACCGCTACGACCCGGAGCGTCGTGAGCGCCGGCACGTGGTCGTGGACTGCTTCGACGCCGAGGCTGAGTTCTTGGCCGGTCTCGACGCAGTCAGGGCCGCCATCGAGGCACGACGTTCATCGGGACAGGTCGTGCACCCGACCGAGCACGCGTCCGGGGTGACGTACGAGCCGGGGGACCGGGCCCGGGCAGCGACCGGGCACCTGCTGCGTCGGATGCTGGACCACGGGGTGAACCCCAGCCGGTACATCGACCCAGAGGACCTGCCGTCGAACATCAGCTACCTCGAGGCGAGCGAGCCCCACCCCGCGTGGGGTAGCGAGCAGGTGGCGGCCGAGCTCAGAGCCGGCAAGGAGCGACATCCAGACTCGCCCCGGCGCAGGGCGCGCCTGGGTCCACCCACGCGGGCAGACGCCCAGTTCCGGCAGCAGGTGAAGGAGACGACCAGGGGTTACAACAAGCGCGTGCGGCTCGTCGGTGGCATCTACGCGGCCGTGGTGGCGCTGTCGCTGTGGCTGTTCGGTGCGCGCCTGACGGGGGGCGCCCAGACGGCCTATCTCGTGCTGGTCCTGGTCGGGCTACTCGCAATCGTGGTGTGGATGGGTGTGCTGCTGGTGCGACAGTGGCGCTGGAGGTACCACGACTACCGCGCGCTCAAGTCCGGGGATGAACCGACGCACGGTCCCACCGGCTGACAACACCCCGCCCCCACGTCCGAGTGCCCTACGGCAACGTCCGTGAGGGCACCCGTCGCCGGACGCGCCCAGCCGGTGTGTTGCTCCGTGGCCGTGCGCGGCGTCCGCTTCGCTGGCCCACCCTCACCCGCGCACGACGCCCTGACGCGGCGGTCGCCCAAGCCGACCGCTGCAACGACGGCGGCAGGGCCGGAGACCTGGTACTCAGCGTGCCTTGGATGTCACCGTCACAGAGCCCCTGTAGGCCGTGGGTTCACATCCAGGACCGTTGGGAAGGAACTTCGTGGGTCGAACCGTCACCGAGTTGGCGGACGCGACCACACGACCGGCATCGTCAAGAACCGTCGCGTCCACGACCACGACAGGAGTGGTCATGCCGGGGTGAGGAACGAACACCTCCCCGGAGTTCGCGACCGGCCCGTCGCCGGCAACAGACCTGACCCAGTGGCAGTCGCGAGCGACGCAAGCCGTCGCGGCCACCATCACGGTCGGCCACGGTTTGGGCACTACGACACGAACCCCGGACTCCGCACCGGCAGCTGAGCACGCCCCGGGACTCGTACAGCCGCCGGCAGCCAGCGTCACCGCAACCCCCATCACCACGGCAACGAACGCGTTCCGAAACCCCATCGCCGGATGGTACTGCGCCGTTGAGGTCTCAGACCTCTACACATCGCTGGGACCCTGTGGCAGCCCCCAAGTCAAAACCCGAGCCCTGACCGTCGGGCGGTACCTGACAAGCTCTCGAACAATCGCCCGTGGCGCCATGCCCTTTCGCGGGGGCACGTTCGCGGTGGCTGGCGGCTCCGGCTCAGCAGGTCGCCGCTCCGGGCCCGCCAAGCCAGCCGCCCGGGGATGCGCAGGAATGGGCCGGCCAGTCATCCCTCTGCCGCGTCGCCGGCCTCCCGCGCCAATCGGACGCGTTCGGGCGATTGTGAAGGGATTCGGCATTGCGGGCTGACTCCGTCGGGGCACAATCTGCACGTGTCCGACGCCCGCCACCGTGACCGTCAGCCATTGAATCAGTGGCTGATGCTTCAGCCTTCGGTTTGGGTGCCGTTCGTTTGGTGGGCGCTGGTGGTCGCGTCGGTCATCGCGAGCTTTGCGGGAGACCCGGGCACTGTGTGCACAGTGGCCCGTCCGTGCCAGCCCGACGCCATCTTCCCGATGGTGGTCGCGTTGGTGGGCATCGCCCTTGTCGCCTTCTGGTGGGAGCCCGTCGCAGCCTTGGCGGCCGGGTTGGGATACGCGGCGCTCAGCCTCTTGTTCGACCCGAGCATGCCGGGTCGGTACGCCGGCGTCCTCGTCGCGTGCGCGGCCACGGCCGGCCTCGCGGTGCTGCGCCACCGCCGCGGCCAACAGGCCCACGTGGCCGTTGAAGCGGCGGAGGTCAGCCCGACCGTCACCCCATTCAACCCGGCGGCGGTCGAAGGACGTCGCCGGCGCTGGCTCGCGTCCGCGCTCCTTCCAGTGGTCGGCGTCGCGGGGCTACTTCTCGTAGCTGGATCCGTTCTGGGGTACCGGGCGCAGACGGCCGGCGAGCAGGCTCACATCGACCGGGCTGAGCGTGCGAATGCCCGGGTGGTGACGTTGACCGACGACAACTACAAGCAGCTGTTCCAGCTCGAGGATGGCCCACGCGCCGGGCAGAAGGTGAGCATCGAGGTCACCGAGGAACTCGACCAAGGCAGTAGGTGGGTTGTCCTGCTGGACCCGCAAGACCCCACCTGGTCGCGTCTGCTCAGCGAGCCCAAGGGGTACACGTACTGGTTCGGTTGGGCGGTCCTTGGTGGCTGTATGTCGACGTGGGCTCTCCTGCAGCTACTCCTTGCCGCGCGGGCCGGGCGAGAGGACCAAGCGCCGGCAGTGCACCGCGTGCGAGTCGCTCATGACGGTAGGGCCGAGCTAACCCTCGCCGGCGGAGGCTCTCCGGTGGCTACCGTGTTGCTCGGCGGCGTCGTCCCTTCGACTGGCGGCCGTGCCGTGCCTGCCCGGGTCCGTGGTCGCGTGGCTGACGGTAGTTGGGTGGTCATCGAGACCGACGCAGGCGCGTTGCCCGTCGTCGGACCAGTGCGCTCCGTGCGGCGCTGGCGCGACCTGAACATTGACGCAGGGACGCACCCCCTCCTGGGTTCCATCGTTGGCCGGTCCCGGGGCGTGGGATTCGTCGCGCGACAGGCGTTCTTCGTTGCCTTCGGTTGCTTCATGCTCTGGTTCGCCCTTGGCGAGGTTGGGGCGACCTGGGACGCCGCTCATGGTCGAGGCGTCCCGGGCAGCTTCACAGTCATCCGCGTGGACTGCGGCGGTAAGGGACCGTGCTCGCACTACGGGGACTTCCGTAGCAATGACGGCCAGTACTCGTTCACCGACGTCGAACTGGTCGGAGACGCCGCTGATGTCGGCGAGTCGATACCTGCCCTGTACGAAGGGCACAGCGGCGAGACCCCAGACGAGGTGTTCGCGCCCGGATGGACCGGAGCGGCCGAGAACGCCTTGTTCCTGGCCCTCGGTCTGGGATTCCTCCTCGAACCGCTGGGTCGCGGTGTTGGGGCTCTCAGGCTGCGCCGCCAGCCACCCACCGGTCGTCATGCACATGGCCGCTCCTGAACTTCAATCGAGCAGGTGCGTCTCGTCCTCAGCGGAACGGCTGAGGTGTCCCGCGGAACGCGCCGTCACACTTAGGGAAGCGACGAACGCGGGGGACGCATGGGCAAGTACGACGGGCTTCGAGACCGGCTCGCCAGCAGCGACGAACTTCAGCTGCGGTTGACCTTCGAGACGGTGGACGCCCTAGTAGGAGGACTTCCCCCATCGGCGCGCAGCCTGCGGACGTGGTGGGCGAACAGCTCCCACTCCCAAGCTCTTGCCTGGCGTTCCGCCGGCTGGCACGTCCAGACCGTTGACCTTGCCGGCCGGAACGTCACGTTCGCGAGGGGAGTAGTAGGCGGCACCTACTCGCTGAGCCGGATGGCCCCGGCATCGCGCAACAGTCATGGTGGCCCGGAGTTGGAGCGCGAGACGACTGAAGCGGTCGACGCACGCCTCTCCTTCAACTGGTCCTACGTCGGAATCGTGAAACTCGACGCGGGCGGCAAGGTGGCCTTCCCGCAGGTACCGAGGCAGCCGGGCCTCTACCGCATCACGCTGACGCGAGAAGGAGCGCGTACCCGTGTCTACATCGGCGAGAGCGACAACCTGCACCGGCGGCTCGCAGGGAACTACCGCAGCCCTGGAGCCACGCAACACACCAGCCTGCGGGTCAACGCGGAACTTCGAGAGCACCTCGGGGCGCGGGGAGTGGCGTCCGTCGAGGTCGCCCTAGAAGCATCCCTCGCTTTGGGCGACGAGCCTCTCACCAGCCTCAACCTGGGTCGCAAGGCTGCTCGACTGCTCGCCGAGAACCTCGCCATCTCGTTGGCTGAGGCTGGCGGGACTGTCGACCTCGTCAACCTGCCCTAAGGGGGTAGAGGGACATCGCCCTCACTGCGGGCTGACGCCTTGACGTCTCAGGCAGGGAACCGCCACCGCATGGGCCGTTCTCCCTCGATGACCTCCAGGTCGCCCCGGTCCGCTAGGGCGTTCAGCGCGCGAGTCGCATTCGAAGGGGCCACTGCCAAGGGCTCAGCCACTTCGGCCGCCGACATGCCCCCTTGGGCGGCCAGGCCCTCCAGCGCCAGGACGCGCTCCTGCAGGGCGCCGCGGGTCCGTCCATCGCTGCGGCGGGTCGCCTCCACTGCCTGCCGTTCCTGGCGTAGCGTGTCTGCGAACCGCAGGAGTGCCCTGCCTACGTCCTCAGCAAGCTGCGCCATGGCATCGTCGCTGGGGCCGAGGTCGCTCATCAGGTTATGATAACGCAAACAATAAATGATAAGGAAAGACACGGCGCAACTGCTCGGGTGGCTCGACGCAACTCGACAGCTGACCCTGCCAGTCACCGCAACGGTGGGCCCGGAGCGAACTTCGCTCCGGGCCCACTGCTGTGTCACCGGCGTGCTGGAGCCTGCTGACCGGCCCGGTCGCTCCGGTAACCGCATGGACTGCCAAGACTGGGTGCCGGGCTCCAGGCGGGCGTAAAGACACAGCAACGGACTGTGCCGTCCGGCGCGTGAGGCGCGGCCGCCGGCTCTAAGTTGAGTCTTATGGAGGACCTCGTCGACGAGTACGTTCCTGACCCTGATCACGGGCAGGTCGTTCCAAGTCCCGCTCCCAGCGGGGGCCTACGCCTAGGACATGTGCTGACAGGACTGGGCGCGGAGCATCTTCCGTCGATCGAAACCAAGGACGTTCGGGTGATTCGACACATCTACAGGCCCCAGGAACCCGGCGGCTTGGCCGGTCCGGAGGACGTCACAGCCGAGCGGGTGCTTGAGTACACGCGCTTTCAGGACATCTCGACGCGGCGATTTCCGGCTGAGGCCGAGCCGTACTGGGTCGTCTTCATCGCTGATGGCCAGCGGCGCTCGCGCCTCTTCGGTTCGTTTGAGAATCGCGGAGAACTCGTCAACGAGCGCACCAATGCCGTGCGATTTTTTGACCTCAGGCCGAGTACGTTCCTGGAGTCTCTTGCAGATCGGTTGGTTATCGAGTGGACCAGTCCACGGAACTGGCACCGCCGTGGCACCAGCGCCGCCGACCTTCCAGTTCTGGAGATTGCCGATCGGGACAAGGTGCCATTCCCTGGCTTTGACCGTGTCGCCCTGCCCTATCAGCAACTGCAGGAAATGGTTTCAGATGCCCGCTACGCCGACTGGCGGACGGCCCTCTCACAAGTCCAGGGCATCTACCTCATCACTGACGCCTCCAACGGCAAGCAGTACGTCGGAAAGGCAGACGGCTCAGAGCGCATTTACGGCCGATGGTCGAGCTATGCCCGCGATGGGCACGGCGGCAATGTCGGCCTCCGCGAGCTCGCTTTCGCCGGCACCGTGGCCGCCAACGCCACCGTCCGCACAAACCATGCCCGCCACTTCGTCTTCAGCATCTTGCGAGTGTTTGGCCCCAGCACCTCATCCTCGGAGGTCGACGCAGCAGAGTCGCACTACAAGCGAGTCCTCATGACGCGCGAATTCGGTCTTAACAGGAATTGACCGGCCTTGTGGGTCCCGAAGGTAAGTCGCACGGGGGACGTCCGTTTGGTCAGGGCGCGACGTGTTGCGATGGGTCCCGCCACCAGTATGAAGCATGTCGGTCCGCCGAGCAGGTCGCTTAGGGCACGGCCCCTTTATGCTTGCGTGCGGGATGGCCGGCGAGCGTGGTAAGTCCGGGAGGCGGAATGAGGCGGGTCCTGGTGTTCACTCGCTGCCTCTGGACAGAGGGCAAGATGAGTTGCTTACGTCACGACGCTGGCGATCGCGAACTCGGCTGCTGGCATTGGTGTGCGCAGGTGCCAGGTGATCGCGATGGGGCGTTCGCCTCGGTGCTCGACGTAGTCGACCTCACCGAGGAACAAGTACGGCGCGCCGGATCCGAACTCGCTGATGTTCTGCGGCCGGGTGAACAGGAGGATGTGGCTCCCTGCCTCACGGTGGTTCAAGTACCGCTGGCCAGTCTTTGAGGCCACGGTGGTCCCGGACTGGCTCTCCCAGTGGAAGAGCTCTGGGCTGATCGCGTAATCCTGGTACATGGTCGTGGGGGAGTAGTCCGCTTCGGACTTGTGCAAGGTCACCAGGAACGCGTCCGCGTCGGCGGCAAGCGAGAAGAGAACGCCCTCGCGGAAGCTGTTCGGCTTGCGGCCATCGATTGAGACGTAGTCAAGCGCCGAGACGATCTCCTCCCGGGTATAGCGGGCGTGAACGCGAAGCGGCCGAGGGTGAAGGTCCCCGCCTAGACGGGTGCTGACGCGCTCGGCACACTCCAGCCCGAGACGAACGACTTCGCGCAGGTCTTGGCGGGCGGCGGACTCAACTCGAAGGGCGGCCAAACCGGCGGCGTATGAGTCAAAGCCCCCGCCATCGGGCCAGACGGAGAAGAACAACATGCGGCCGAAAGCCTGTAGTGGCCTATCGGCGTCCTCATACGCTGGTGCGTCATCTGACAGCCAGCGCAGGTACGCCTGGGCACGGTCTGGGTCGTCGACGTGCGCGAAGGCACGAACGCGCTTGAGGATCTGATCCTCCCGCGCACCGCCTGCCGACACCGAGAGCCCAGCCTCACGCCGAAGACGCGCCCAGGACCGATCGCCGCGGACCACATCAGGAAGCTCGACGCCCGACTCGGAGAGGAACGTCCCGAGGTCGTCGGTCGGGTGTGCCCTCAGCTCTGATGCGATGCTTGCCCAACGCTTTGCGACCTGGCTCCGCACGTTCTCGAGAACCAACTCATGGCTCTGTCGGTCGAGGACGATCTGCGTCCCCGGCGGCAGGAACGGGAAGCCGTGTTCGATGTCGCGCACGAGGGCGGCGCGCGTGCTGCCGGTCATGGCCCGGAAGCGCTGGTCGAAGCGGAACTCCTTGCGGTGGTGGCCTACGAAGTCGAGCGCCGTCAGCACGGCCTTGTCCTTGGCGCGACGAAGTCCCCGCCCGAGCTGCTGAAGGAAGACGGTCGAGCTCTCAGTCGGTCGAAGGAAGAGGACCGTATTGATCGCGGGCACGTCGACGCCCTCATTGAAGACGTCCACTGTGAAGAGGACCTGGATGCTGCCCCTACTGAGGCCGTCGATGGCCGCGTCGCGATCTGCCATTGATGTGTCGCCCAGGACTGCGGCGGCGCGTATGCCGGCGTCGTTGAACACCCGAGTCATGTAGTGAGCGTGATCCCTAGAGACGCAGAACCCCAGCGCCTTCATCGTCGACAGGTCTGCAACCTTGTCCTGCACTGCCTTGAGGACGATGCGCGCCCGGGCGTCGTTACCGGTGAACAGGTTCGAGAGCTCACTAGGGTCGTAGGCGCCGGCCTTCCAGTCCACCTTCGTCAGATCGACTCCGTCGGCGACCGCGAAGTAGTGGAACGGCGTCAACAGGTCGGCCTTGAGTGCGTCCCACAGTCGCAGCTCAGCCGCGACCCGACCGTCGAAAAAGGCGCGCACGTCGAGCCCGTCCCCACGCTCAGGCGTCGCGGTGAGGCCGAGGAGCTCCCTCGGGTTGAGGTGATCGAGGATGCGGCGATAGGTGCTGGCTTGGGCGTGGTGGAACTCGTCAACGACAACAACCTGGAACGAGCCGGGCGGGATGGTGCGGACGTCATAGGCGGTTAGCGACTGGACCGACGCGAAGACATGCTCCCATCGCTCGGGCCTCGCGCCCCCGACATAGAGCTCGCCGAAGTCGGCGTTGTTGAGCACCTCGCGGTAGGTGCGCAATGACTGCTGGAGGATCTCGCGGCGGTGTGCGACGAAGAGAAGTCGCGGAAGAGTTGGCGCCTCCGCGGCCAGGCGGCGGTAGTCGAGGGCCGCGATGACGGTCTTGCCAGTCCCTGTGGCGGCAACAACCAAGTTCCTATGGCGACCATGGAGAACGCGTTCGACCTCGAGCTGATCGAGCATCTCCTGCTGGTACGGATAGGGGCGGACCTCCAGCCCAGACAGTGTGAGTGTGACCCGGTCGTGGGTCCGTGTGCCCGCCGCCTCTGCGAGCGCGTCGTCCAGGCGGTCGCGATCGGCGTCCGGGTCATATGTCTCGAACGTCGGGTCGTTCCAGTAGCTGTCGAACGTGGCACTGAACTTCTGAAGCAAGGCTGGGGTGGCGATGGCGGACAGCCGCACGTTCCACTCGACCCCGTCAAGCATCGCCGCACGTGACAGGTTGCTGCTGCCCACGTATGCCGTGTCGAAGCCAGTGTTGCGGCGGAACAGCCAAGCCTTGGCGTGAAGCCGGGTGCGTTGAGCGTCGTACTGGACCTTCACCTGAGCGCCGAAGTCGTGGACCAGCCGGTCGAGCGCCTGCCGCTCGGTGGCTCCCATGTACGTGGTGGTGATGACTCGCAGTGGAACCCCACGTTGCCGCAGCGCCAACATGCGGTCCTCGAAGAGCCGCAGGCCGTACCACTTGACGAATGCCATGATGACGTCGACCTGGTCGGCGCTCGCGAGCTCGGCACGGACCTCGTGACCCATGCCGGGCTCACCTTGCGCGTTGGTGAGCAGAGCGGCATCCGAGAGCGGAGTGGATGGCCGCTCTGCCGCTAGTCGTGCGGGAACGCCTGGCGCGCTCCGCTTCGAGATTTGCAGAAGCTGGCTTGCATCGGTGATGTGATCGCGCGGCGACTCCAGCCGGCCGATGAGGTCATTGACCAGAGCGAGACGCTTCTCCGGGCTTCGTTGGCTGCGCAGTGCCCGCAGAACCACCGCCCGCACGTGCCGCGCCAGGATCTCAGGTGCATCGGCGTCGTCGACAACCCCACGGTCGACAGTCAGGTCGGGCGAACTGGCGAGCTGTGCCGCGAGCTCGGCAGTGATCAGTCGCTCGTACAGCCCTTCCAACAAGCTGTCGTCCGTCCCCGTCACGCGAAGCAGCTTGCCAGGTCGAGGCGACGGCTACCGAGGATTCGGACAATCGCGGCGTAAGTGTTCCTGCATACGATCGTCGAGCCTCAGCGAACTAACCCGCGCAGGAACTCCTGTGTCTCAGGGTCGGTCGAGAAGAGGGTGACCCCGCGCATGCCTCGCGTGAGAAGTACCTTGTAGACGTTGCGAACGAGGCGGTCGAAGTCGACATCGCTGACCTTGGTCCGGTTCTTGAAGTCGGGGTCGCAGTTGGCGGCGCGAACTGGGATCCAACGGTCCTCGCGCCACACCAGATCGGGGCCAAGAATGACCCCCGAGTAGTCGTACTCGAAGCCCTGGGCGGTGTAGACGCAGCCGACCTGGCCGAAGCCGGCTGGGTCGGTGGCCCACAGCGCAGCGGCCGGCGCCCCACCCACCGAGCGCTCGCCCTTGAGGTTCCACGGCTTGGCCCAGTCGCCGACCTGGACATCGGGGACCAACGTTCCGTCCGGTCTTGGGTCGCTCCACGGCCAGCAGTAGCCGGCCGCCATCCGTGCCGAGTAGCCACCCTCGAGCTTGGTGGCCAGGTAGGCCTCCATCTCGTAGGGGGAGTCGACGACTTCGACGTCGAAGTGCGGGTCGCCGGTCCACTCCATCGGGCCGCCGGGCTCCAGACCGAGGAGCCGCTTGGCCCAGAGCACGTACTCCTCCGACCCACCGCAACGGAACTGGGCATCGAGGTCGATCTTCACGACCTCGATGCCGTGGTTGGCGGCGTGTTTCTCAATGTCTTCCACCGTGCCTTGCTCGCCGGGCCGGACGACCTGGAACTCGTCGAGCAGGAAGACCGGCACGCGAGCGGCATCAAGCAGCTCCTCGACCTGTGGCTTGCCCGTGCGATGCTCCGCGCGCGTCCATCGAGAGGCCGAGGTATCGCGGATGCGGTGGGCCTCGTCCAGGATCAACGCGTCGAGATCGTTGGGCTCGGCAGCGATGAACGAGTTGAAGTACTGGAACATCTTCTGGACTCGAGGCGCCCGCTTGCCTGCGACCTTGCGCAGCGTCTGCGTGAACGATCGCGATCCTGTGGCGTGCAGCACCGAGCGGCCTTGGCGGGAGAGCTCGCCGAGCAGAGACAGGGCAATGACGCTCTTGCCGCTGCCCGGACCGCCGGACACGATGACGGCCGTCTTGGTGTTGGCGCGACGCGCGCGTTCGACGGCGTGCAGCACGTAGTTGTAGGCGTCTCGCTGCTCATCGAGCAGTACGAACATCTCGCGGTGCTGCACCTCTTCCGCCGCCACAGCCAAGAGCTGCCGCGACGGGGCGATACGACTGGACAGCAGGTGGTCGGCATACGCCGCGCCGCTAACTCCAGGGGAGAATCGAGACCGGAGGAAGTCCTGGAACTCACCGCGTCGCTGTCCGGTGTAGATGGAACCCAGCCGGTCACCAGGAATGCGGTAGAGATCCTCCACCGCGGACTCGGTGGCGTTGTGGAGATACGCAACCCCCGCCAGGCTTTCCGGTTGGTCGGCGAGCACCGTGGTGAAGCCGAGCATGTAGTCGCAGTAGTCCCGAACCTGCAGGGCCGGATGTGTGACGGGGCGGTGCCCGTACTGCTCGATCTGGATCAGGCTGTCGCTGTCCTCGAACCGCTCAGCGTGACTCCACTGCTTGAGCTCGACCACCAGGTAGGATGGTCCGCCGGTCTGCGGGTGCTGGCCCACGAGGACCACGTCGGCGCGCTTGCTGGTGAGGGGGAGCTGGTACTCGAACAGCATCTCCACCTCGTGGAGACCGGCAGCGACAAGGTCGGCGTGCAGCGCGGGCAGGCTGCGTTCCCACGAGCGGTACTCACCCGCGGAGGGTTTCCGGCCGGTGCGGTAGGTCATCTGCTCAGCGAGGAGCGCGGCGAGCTGGTTCTCGAGCGCCGAGAAGCCGGCGACCGATTGACGGTACAGCGTCACAGAACGAAACCCCAGGCAGCACGAAGTGATCCGTGCGGGTAGGGGCTTGTCCTGAAGCGGAAGCCTGTCGGGCCGCAATTACGACGGCGACTCTATCCCCGGGTCGTTGTCGTGTCTGGGGGAGGCGGGATACTCGTCCGCGTGTCTGACCTGACGGAGATCCGCGACGCAGCGCGGGCGTTCATCGCTGAGCGCGAGTGGGAGGAGTTCCAGGACCCCAAGTCGGTGCTGCTGGCCCTGGTCGGTGAGGTGGGGGAGCTCGCCGAGCTGCTGCAGTGGTTGCCCGCCGACAAGGCGCGCGCGTTGGCGAGGGAAGAGCCTCTGCACACTCAGCTGTCCGAGGAGATGGCCGACGTCCTGGTGTATCTGGTGGGTCTGGCTGACCAATGTGGAGTTGACCTCGGCAAGTCCGCCCTGGCAAAGATCGAGAAATCGGCCGCCAAGCACCCGGCGGACCAAGTCCGCGGAGTAGCCCCTCAGAGATAGCCATCAAGGGACCGCCCGTGGGCGAGCCCAGCCTCAGGCGACAGACCGAAAGACCTGCTCCTCGTGCCAAGCCCGATGGTGCTCGGCCGGCAGATCGGTGCCCGGGCGGGCCCGTAGCTCCCGACCGTGCAGCTCGTAGATCCGCTTGCTCGCCTCCGTGCGTGCTGTGAAGGTCGGTGACACGAGCACACGCATGTCAGGGGAGAGCCCGAGCGCCCCGCGGTCGAAGAGCTTGTGGTGCAGCGAGCAGAGCGCAAACCCGTTGTCGAGGTCGTCGGGCCCACCGAGGTTGAACCACCGCACGTGTGCCGCCTCGATGCCCACAGGCGTGGAGCCAAGTCGTCCGTCGTAGCCGCAGAAGGCGCAGCACTCGTCCCATGCCTTCAAGATCTCAGCCACCCACCGTCGGCTCCTTTGCCGCTGCGCCCCGGTCGCGGCAGCGGTCGTGCCGGAGTGGAGCACCGCATCGGGATCGAGGCCGGTGGCGAGGAGGACGTCCGGCGCGACGGTGTCTGGGAAGTGCGTCTCCACGATCGCACGTGCCGTGGCATACCTCAGGGACGCGGAGCTCAGGCTGCGCTCCAGGTTGGCCTCGAGACGGCCAGTGGGTTGCGCGGCGTTGAGACCTCGCACCGAGTCATCGGGTACGTCGGCGTCGAGGGTCCAGACGCCATCTCGACGCAGCCGGGTAAAGGGATAGGCGGCGGACTGGTTGCGGCTGGTCCTGGTCTGCGGGCCGAACTCACTGATGAGGTCGGCCAGGCGGTCCTGAGCCACCTCCCACGAAACGGCGCTCGAGCCGGTCGACTCGATTTGGCCGAGCGCGAGGAGCACCAGCAGCGGCTTGTGAGGGACCCGCTTGCCATGGTGCTGGTACTGACGCAAAGACGTCAGCCGCTCGAGCACCTCCTCAACCGCGCTGGCCGGTGAAGTCTCCACGCTCGGGACGTTAGAACAACTGGCGAGTATGCGGGACGAAATGGCTTACATCATCCGTTTGGTTGGGTTTCATTCCTGTAGGACAGAAGGCCCGTCGGGATCCCGGTCGACGCCCTAGCGTCGACCCGTCTTCGAACCACGGAAGGGGATTCTGATGTCGCAAATGCAGCCGTATAACCCGCACCCGCTCGTTCAACAGGTCGCGCCCAAGAGCCCGGGCGTGGCCCTGTTGGCATCCTTCTTCATCCCCGGACTCGGCTCGATGATGAACGGTCAGGCCGGCAAGGGGGTCGGCATTCTCGTCGGCTACATCGTGAGTTGGTTCCTCACCGTCATCCTGATCGGCTTTGTTGGGTTGGTCGGCTTCTGGGTTTGGGGCATGGTGGACGCCTACCAGGGAGCCAAGAGCTGGAACGCTCGGCACGGCATCCTGAGTTAAGCCTGCTCGTTCTGATGGCAGTAGGAGGGGGAAGCGCCGACCGCAGGGCGGAGGAGCTGGGATCCCAAGGCGATCCCAACGCGGCAAAGTGGGCGGCCGGCGCTGACGGTGAGCGCCGCGTGGCCGATGAGCTGGTCAATCTGCGTGAGGCGTGGACAGTCCTGCACGACCGGCTCATCCGACCGGGGCGTTCCGAGTCGAACCTGGACCATGTTGTGGTCGGACCTGGCGGGCTGTTCCTGATCGATGCGAAGAACTGGAGCGGCGACGTCACCGCCTGGGACGGCGGTCTGTATCAACACCTTGGACAGGGGGGCCAGCGGACGAGCCAGAGTAAGCATGCTGAGGTGCTAAAGGTCCACGGCATGGCCAGCTATATGTCGGTCGAGACGGGATTGCCGACGACGCCTGTTATCTGTCTGGCAGGGCCGAGCCAGAAGAAGTTCGGCGAGCCGCAGTTCATCAAGGGCGTCTGGGTCGTGCCGATCTCTGCGCTCGTCTCCTGGCTCGAGTCGCGACCGGTCGTACTCGATCGGGAGGCCGCTGCGAGGGCTGTGACCCGAGCTATGACGAGTTTCCCTTCGACGACAACTGATCCGGCTCTGCTGGCCGCCATGGGGGCTGCCTTCACTCCATCCAAGCGCTCGGGAAGACGGACTACGGCGTCCACCCCGAATCGAGCGCGTCGGGGCGGGCGGGCTGCTCGTCCGGTAACTGTCAGCGTTCCGCTGCGAGGGCGCCAGCGAGAGGTGCCATTTGCTGCACGCCTCGGTCGCGCCATCGGCAAGCTCTTTCTCGTCGCGTTCGCGCTCACTGTGGGGATTGCCCTGTTGCCACCATTGTTCAGCGCAGCTACCAAGCGGCTTGTGCCCCACGATGCTCTGTTACCCCCGCTATCCGCTCACACCGCAACTGCAACTGCGACGGGCGTGAGGAGGGCCGCCGCTCCAGAACTTCCGGTGGTCGGGCCACCAGACTGCGCGAACGCCAGCGCCTCAGAGGTGGCCAAGATCCTTGGGAGGAAGGTCCAACCCGTCGCCGTCTACTCCGGTTGCGCCTGGGGGACACGGTTGGACGATGCCTCAACAACGCTGGTCATTATCCAATTGCCTGCCGAGCCGGGGATCTACAGGACTCAGCTGACAACCTCGGTGAAGCAGAAGCGCGTGGTCTTTGGCATTGCACCCGATGCGAAGTTCCGTCCTGCGGCAGCACTGTGGGTCGCATCGGGGCAGCCAATCACCATCGGCAAGCCTGGTCTCACGGCTCGAGCCGATACGTACGTCGTGGTGTCAAGATCCGCTCTCGGTATCTCGGACGACCGTGCTCGGCAGATTGCGGTCGCTATCGCGGCGGCCGCCAACGGAACGAGCTAGCGGGAGGGTGCCGCGCGTTGGTCCTCGTGCGTGTCGGGGAGGGCCCGGGTTCACACTCAGCGGCGGCGTCGGATGACCGAGCGGATCACAAGTACGAACACCAGGGCGAGGACCTGGCCGCCGATCGCGATTCTCGTGACGTCGATGGCCGGCTGCCAGGAGACCTTGCCGTCCTTCACCACGAAGACGCCGAGGCCCTTGGCGTCGATGCCGGCGCCACCTCCCGTGCCTTCTTCGCCTTCGGGGCCGCCGCTTCCGGCGCCTGCACCGCCGCGCACTCGGGCGACCGGCACGAGCATGACCCCGTCCTGCGAGATGGGCTCCCCGAACACCCGCTTGGGCGTCAGGTCATCCGTGATTCGCGAAAGCAGCTGCTGCACGTCCATGGACCGACGCTAGGCAGCGGCCGGTGGCGTCGGACGGGCCCTTGGTCCCGTCCTGGCCACCCACAGCGCCGCTCAGTCGCCCGGCCTCGCGCCGCCCAGCTGGCGGATCAGGGCGTTGGCGTCGCCGACCGGGCCGAGGTGCGCGAGCTTGTCGGGGTTGACGACGGCACGCACCCCGGCGACCTGGCCGTCGACCACCTCGAGCGCCCACACGGCATACAGCCGGCCGCCGACGAGGAACAGGGCACCGGCGTCGCCGTTGACCTCGGTCGGGCGGATCTCGATGTCCGGCAGGCGACTCAGCGCGCGCAGCCAGTTGGTGAGCGTGTGCGCGACCCGCGACCGTCCCTGCTGCGACCGGGCCAGCGAGGGCGCCTTGCCACCGCCGTCGCCGACGAGCACGACGTCGTGGGCGAGCAGCGACTCGAGCCCGGCCAGGTCACCGGCCCGCGCGGCGGCGAAGAAGCGCTGGGCCAGCTCGTCGCGCTGCTCGGTCGTCGTGGTGAACCGCGGTCGCCGGTCCTCGACGTGACGGCGTGCGCGGACGGCGAGCTGCCGCACGTTCGCCTCGGTCTTGCCGACGATGTCGGTGATCTCGCCGTACCCGTAGCCGAACACGTCGTGCAGCAGCAGCACCGCCCGCTGCTCGGGGGAGAGGCTCTCGAGCACGACCAGCAGCGCCAGCGACAGCGAGTCGGCCGTCACCGCCTGCTCGGCCGGGTCGTCGCGTCCGTCGGTGATGACGGGCTCCGGCAGCCACTCGCCGACGTACCGCTCACGCCGCACCCGCGCCGACCGCAGCTCGTCCATCGCCAGCCGGGTCGTCACGGTCGCGGTGAACGCCCGCGGCGACGCGATCTGCTCACCCGACTCCAGGGACCGGTGCACCCGGAGCAGCGCCTCCTGCACCACGTCCTCGGCCTCGGTCACGCTGCCGAGCATCCGGTAGGCGATGCCGAACGCCACCGGCCGCAGCTCGCCGAGCAGCGCCTCGTGGCCGCCAGTCTCGGGGACGGGCGTCCCATGGCCACCTGCCCCGTGGCCGCCCGCGTGCGTGGAGCCCAGCAGCAGGGCGCCCAGACAGGTCAGGGCGAAGGTCCTGGAG
>NZ_JBHUYG010000032.1:0-38414 GCF_042668795.1 Pedococcus sp. NPDC057267
GCCCACCCGCGCGGGGTGGGCCGAGCCGCCGGACCGCGTGGGGAGAATGGGGCCATGCTGACGATCGGCGAGCTCGCGACGTATGCCGGCGTGACGGTGCGCGCGGTCCGTCACTACCACGCCAAGGGCCTGCTGCCCGAGCCCGAGCGCGACTCCTCGGGGTACCGGCGCTACGACGCGGCGGCAGTGGTCGAGCTCGTCCGGATCCGCACCCTCGCCGACGCCGGGGTGCCGTTGTCGCGGGTGCGCGAGCTGCTGTCCGCCGGCGGGGACGAGTTCGCGGCCGCGGTGGGGGAGATCGACCGGCGCCTCCGCGCCGAGATCCGGGAGCGACAGCGCCACCGCGAGCGGATCGCCCTGCTCGCCGCCGGCGACAGCCTCGCACTGCCACCGGAGGCGGTCGCCTACCTGGACCGGCTCCGGGCGGTCGGGGTGCCGGAGCAGATGGTCGAGGCCGAGCGCGACGCGTGGATCCTCGTGGCCGCCCACCTGCCCGAGCGGATGCCGTTCTACATGCAGGTCAAGGAGGCCCAGTTCGACGACCCGAGCATCCAGCAGCTCTACCGCGAGCTGTACGACATCAGGACGTGGGCCCCCGACGACCCGCGACTCGACGTCGTCGCCGACCGCCTGGTCGAGCAGTTCGAGGCGGTGCCCGATGACGCGTGGGACGAGGGTGCCCTGCCCGACGACCTCGCGGGCCTGCTGGACGGGGTCTTCCTCACCTCCGTCCCGGGCGCGCAGCGGATCCTCGCGCGGCTGGAGTCCCAGGGCTGGACCGGCTGGACCAACATCCGCCGGGTCGCGCGCGTGCGCTGAGCGCCCCCCGCCCGACCAGTGCTCAGCCGTCCTCCGGGCGGATGCCGGGGCGGTCACCGAAACCGTGCGCGGCCCAGCTGCTGTCGGCGTGCACCAGCACCACGGCCAGCGCGGCGGCGCCGACCACCATCACCGTGAACCAGAGCACACGGGCCCAGCGCCCCGGCACGGCGCGGCCGCCGCCCAGTCGACGCATCACCGTGGCCTGCAGGGCGGGGACGACCCGGCCGAGCAGGTGCAGGCCGGCTGCGACGGCCCACACGGCGAAGAAGCCCTGGTGCACCGTCACCCAGTCGGCGCGGAAACCCAGCACGGTGAGGCTCGCGCGCCGGGCCTCCTCCTCGCCGAGGAGGATCAGCAGCACGCCGGATGCGAGCAGGCCGAGCGTGGACACCACGACGAGGGGTCCGAGCAGGCGCATGAGCAGCGGTGGGGGACCAGCCACCTCGTAGGGCTTGCGGCCGAGGTAGTAGCTGGCCATCCGCCAGCCGGTGCTCGCCGTCTTCATGACGGCCGGCGGGATGAGCAGGGCACCGAGCGCGACGTGCCACGAGATCAGCCCGCGGACGTCGAACAGGGTCAGCAGCTCGGCGACCGACAGGGCCAGCAGGACCAGCGCCGTCCACGCCGTCAGCAACGCGTTCCCGGCCGGACCGCCGGTGCCCGCGAGGACGGGGTTGTCGCGGGACTCGCGACCGGTCGCCTCCGCAAGCGTGTCCACCACGGCGCGCTGGAGGGCGCCTCCAGGCCCCTGCGTCGCCGACTGCACGGCGCCACTCTGCCACCACACGCTGTGGTCCGCCTGTGGTTCGCATCGTGGTGTCGCGGGCCGGGGACCGATGGGGGTGGCTCCCGGCGCGTCGTGACATCCGGCACGGGTGTTCCTGCAGGTCAGCGCGGTACCGTCCGCCCATGCCAGTCGACGTCGCCGTGCCCGGCGCTCCGCCCGAACCCCTCCCGTGCCGCCTCGGGGGTGCCGCGTGAGCGCCCCGCCGCGCGGCGGGATCCGCGGCGCCGGAGCCCGGCCCAGGCTGCTCACCGCGCTGGCGGTCGGTCTGGTCGTGGGGGTCGGGACGGCGGCGACGCCGGCAGGCTGGCAGCTGGGTCTGCTCGTCGGGTGGATGGCGGGCGCCGCGCTCTACGTCGGGTGGATGTGGTTCACCATCTGGCCGCTGGACGGCAGCGCCACCGAGCAGCACGCCTCCCGGGAGGACCCGGGCCAGAAGTCGGCCGACGCCGCCGTGCTCACTGCGGCGATCGCGAGCCTCGGCGCGGTGGGGCTCTTCCTCGGCACCGGGTCCTCCGGCAGCGGGTCGGGCAAGGTGGTCGAGGCCGTCCTCACCGTCCTCAGCGTCGCGCTCGCCTGGGCGATGGTGCACACCCTCTTCACGGTGCGCTACGCCCGGATGTACTACGGCGACGAGCCCCGCGGCGGCATCGACTTCAACCAGGACGCGGACCCGCGGTACAGCGACTTCGCCTACCTGTCCTTCACCCTGGGCATGACGTTCCAGGTGTCGGACACCGACATCAGCCGCCAGGACCTGCGCGCCACGATCCTGCGCCACATGCTGCTGTCGTACCTGCTGGGCGCCGTCGTCATCAGCGTCACCGTCAACCTCGTAGCCGGCCTGGCCAAGTAGCCGGCCTGGCCAAGTAGCCGGGAGGGCTCGGCCGCCAGGGGTCACATCCGCCGGCGGAGCCTCAGCGACAGCGGCCGGCCGTCGGGGTCGTAGACGTACCGGTAGGCGACTCCGGCCCAGGCGCGGGTCAGCCGACCGAGCCCCGGGTCGTGGACCGGCCGCACCTGGCCCGGCGGCCGTGCGCCGACGCGGCCCTCGCGGTGCCACCGGTCGAGTGCCTCGGCCCGCTGGGCGAACGCGTCGAAGAGGTCGGTGACGCCGGGGGTCGGCTCGGCGTCGTCCAGACCGAGGTGCTCGCGCACGAGCTGCTCGCGCAGCCCGCGCGCGTACCCCTCGTGGGCGACGGCTGCCGACACCTCCGAGTCGTGGGTCCACGACCGCCGGTTGAAGTTGTCGGAGCCGACGCTCGCCCACGAGTCGTCGACGACGCAGACCTTGGCGTGCACGTAGACCGGCGTGCCCTCGGCATTCTCGATGCCGTAGAAGGCGACCCGCCCCGGCGCCACCTCCCGCAGGGCCCTCAGCACGCGGTCGCGACCGACGAGGTTCGGCGGCATGGACAGCCGGCCGTCCTGGTCGGGCCGGTGGGGGAGGACGGCGACCAGTCGCAGGTCCCGGTTGCGACGGAGCGCGTCCGCGAAGGTCCGCGCGACGTCCGGCGACCAGAGGTACTGGTCCTCGACGTAGACCAGCGAGCGGGCCTGCCCCACCGCCTTGGCGCAGCCCCGGGCAACGCTGCGCTCGCCACGCGGGGCGAAGGGGTAGCCGCCCGCGCGACGCGGATACGTGCGCAGCAGCTGGACCGGGTGCGGACCGGTGGGCGCCGGGTCGGGCAGCTGCGGCGGCAGGGGCGTCGCGCGGACCCGGTCGTGGTGCAGCGCGTCGCCCGCCCACCGCAGGGGCGAGCGGCTCGTCACCTGGGGGTCCTCCCAGCGCTCGCGGAACACCGTCTCGACGTCACCGACCGCCGGGCCGGTCAGCCGCAGCTGCACGTCGTGCCACGGAGGGCGTGGGCCGTATGCCGCCGCCATGGCCTGGCGCTGCGGGTCGCCGCCGTGCGTGGCGTCGTCCCGCCGGCTGTGGCACAGGTCGATCCCGCCGAGGAACGCCACGTCGCGCTCGGGCCGGCCGAGGTGGCGCAGGACGACGAACTTCTGGTGGTGCGAGCCGCCCGCGCGCACCCGCATGTCGAGCAGGCACTGGCCGCCGGCGGCGTTGACGTCCTCCTGCAGCGTGCGGTTCTCGGCGCTGGAGAAGGCGAGCCGGTCCCAGTGCGAGCGCCACACGAGACCGCGCACGTCGACCCCGCGTCGGGCCGCGGCGGCGAAGACGGCGGCCACCTCGCTGCCCGGCTCGCCGGTGAGCCGCTCGTCCGGGTCGCCCCGCCAGTCGACGAACAGGAGCAGGTCGCCGCGCTCGAGCTCGCCGACGCGCGCGACCAGCTCGGCGAAGTAGGTCGCGCCGTGCACGAGCGGGTGCACGAGGTTCCCCTCCGTCCAGCCCGTCGCCGGGGTGTGCCGGCTGTCCAGCCGGGTGGCGGCGTTCCCACGTTCGGCCGGACTCAGGAACCACTCGGCGAGGCCCACGTCCGGATCGTAGCCAGCGCCGGACCGCCGCGCCCGGGCTCGGACGGGCGCGCCCTAGGAGCGGTCGATCATCGCCTGCATCGCCGCCGGGTAGCGGTCCCCCTGCACGTCCGCGGCGTCGGACGCGGCCGTGAGCTCGGCGAGGTCGTCCTCCGCCAGCTGCAGGTCGGCGGCGGCGAGGTTCTCGTCCAGGCGCTCCAGCCGACGGGTGCCCGGGATCGGCACGATCCACGGCCTGCGGGAGAGCAGCCATGCGAGCGCCACCTGGCCAGGGGTCGCGCCGACGCGCGCGGCGACGGCCGTCACCCTGTCGACGAGGTCGAGGTTGTGGTCGAGCGCCTCCCCGCTGAAGCGTGGGAGGTTGGCGCGGATGTCGCCCTCCCCGAAGGTGTCGCCGCGCTTGACCTGCCCGGTGAGCAGTCCGCGGCCCAACGGGCTGAAGGGGACGAACCCGATGCCGAGCTCCTCGAGCGTGCCGAGCACCGACTCCTCGGGCTCGCGCCAGAACAACGAGTACTCGCTCTGCAGGGCCGTCACGGGCTGCACCGCGTGGGCCCGGCGGATCGTCGTGGGCCCGGCCTCGGAGAGCCCGAAGTGGCGGACCTTCCCGGCCTCGATGAGCTCCCTGACGGTGCCGGCCACGTCCTCGATCGGGACGTCCGGGTCCACCCGGTGCTGGTAGAGCAGGTCGATGACGTCGGTGCGCAGGCGCCGCAGCGAGCCCTCGACGGCGGCGCGGATGTGCTCCGGCCGGCTGCTGACACCCTTCTGGCGGCCGTCGTCGTCGAAGGCGAAGCCGAACTTCGTCGCGATGACGACCGAGTCCCGCACCGGCTCCAGGGCCTCGCCGACGACCTCCTCGTTCGCGTACGGCCCGTAGACCTCGGCGGTGTCGAAGAACGTCACGCCGTGGTCGACCGCCTGCCGCACGAGCTCGACCATGGCAGGTCGCTCCGGCGAGGGGCCGAAGCTCTGGCTGATGCCCATGCAGCCCAGGCCGATGGGCGAGACGGTCAGGTCGCTGCCGAGGGTCCGCGTGTCCACGTTGGTCCTCCTGTGTCGGGTCCCCCCACCGTATGCCGGGCGCGGGCGGCCCGCCGGGCGTGGCCACCGTGCGCCGCCATGCGCGCCTCGTCCGAACGGACGGTTCGAGGACGGGAGGGGCGTGTCTTGAACCCGCTCCCAGCAACGCTTGCCACCGTGGGGGCGCGGTCCGGCTGCGGGCCGCAGCCGTCCACTCGGAAGCGAGGTCCGATGTCCTCTCGGGTCGCCCGTCGCGTCGTGCTCGCCGCGGGTGTGGCTGGCGTCGCCGCCACGGTGGCGCGCGCGCTCGAGGAGCGTGACGCCGCCAGGGTCGTCCGGGGCGCGTCGGGCGGTGGCACCCCCGCCTCCGTCCCGCCGGGCACGCAGGAGCGGCACGCGACCAGGGCGGCGGCTGCCCGTCCGTCGGCCCCGCAGCTCGCCCGCCCGAGTCGCGCCACCGAGGTGCGCCGGTATGCCGGCCTGTCACCTCGGGCGTGGGGGATGGACCTCCCCGGCGTCACCGGCGACCTGGCCCCGGCACGGGCGGTGGCCCTGACGTTCGACGCGTGCGGTGGACCGCACGGAGACGGGTACGACGCCCGTCTGGTCGACACGCTGCGCCGGCACCAGGTGCCGGCGACCTTCTTCCTCAACGCCCGGTGGGTGCGCGCCAACCGCGCAGTGGCCGCCGAGCTGGCCGGCGACCCGCTCTTCGAGGTCGGCAGCCATGGCGTGCGCCACGTGCCGCTCTCGGTGACCGGCCGCGCGGCATACGGGATCCGCGGGACGGCCGACGTGGGTGAGGTGTGGGACGAGGTCACCGGCGGCATGGAGTCGGTCGAGGCGCTCACCGGCCGGGTCCCGCGGTGGTTCCGCTCGGGCACCGCGCACTACGACGACGTGGCCCTGCGGGTGGTGCGCGACCTGGGGGTGCAGGTCGCCGGCTTCGACGTCAACGGCGACGCGGGCGCGACGTTCTCGGCGAGCCAGGTGGCTGCCCAGCTCGCGACCGTGCGCCCGGGCTCGGTCGTGATCTCGCACGTCAACCACCCCGGTGGCGGCACGGCCCCCGGCTACGCGCGCGGACTGCCGCTGCTGCTCGACCGCGGACTGGTCTTCCGGAGGCTGACGCAGCCGGAGGGCTGAGGCTGAGCGGACGTCGTCTCACTCAAACGGTGGAGGACAGGGTCAAGCTGCGCTGTCACAGTCAAATGCAGCACGCGGCGACTCAACGGGGCATCCCCACCACATCCGACACCGTTCGCACCACCGGCCGAGCCGAGGTCCGCCATGCCTGGTCACTTCACCCACATCTACACGGCTCGCCGGGTCGCAGACCTGCTGGGGAGCGGGCAGTTCGACGACTGGCCGGGGCTGGGGGGCGGTGACGACGTCCCGTCGGCGTTCAGCCCCCAGAAGTGCGCCCAGGTCATGCACGACTGGGAGAAGTTCACGGCCGTCGGTGCCATCGGCCCGGACCTGTTCTTCTTCTCCCAGGACTGGAGCAACGACGTCCTCGGCCCGCGCTCGGACCTCATCATGCTGGCGCTCTCGACCTACTACTACTTCGACGCGGCGAAGGAGGACGACTGGGAGCCGCTGCTCGTCATCCTCGAGGAGGTGAGCTCGACGCTGGCCGGGATCATCCGCTTCCTCATCAAGCTCGACAAGATCTGGCAGGACTTCACGACGTGGTGGGACAAGACGCTGGGGCCGCTCGTCGACACCGTGGGCGAGCTCGCCGACGACCTCACGGGCGGCATCCTCGGCGAGATCCAGACCGGGCTGGAGGAGCTGCTCGTCGCGATCAAGCAGATCGGCCTCGATGAGCTCACCTCCTTCGCGGACATCTGGGGACTGATGAACACCGTCATCCAGAAGGGCTGGCCCGAGGAGGACTTCCTCTGGAGCGACATGGCCCACTACCGCCGCACCTCGGCCATGTGCCAGGCGCTGGTGCGCCAGGCGCAGGCGCTCGACGACGGCACCGACCAGGGCAGGGAGCGCTCCGACCAGTTCCTCGCCTTCGCCCTCGGCTACATCGTGCACGTGGGCACGGACACGATCGCGCACAGCTTCGTCAACGAGCAGTGCGGCGGCCCGTACCGCGACCACCCGACCCGGCACCACCTCATCGAGAACCACATCGACGCGTGGAACTACCAGCAGTCCGGTGAGGGCGGCACCATCCCGCAGGACCCGTGGGGGAAGACGGACGACTACCCCGAGCTGTCGATGTCGGCCCTGTGGTTCCTCGTCCAGCTCACCCCCGACGACCCGCACGGCGCCCAGCGACCGTCGCCGCTGTCGGACGACCCCGACACCCGCAAGCAGCAGCTCGACGTCGACGGCGAGATGCCGGGCTGGATGGCCGACGCGATCGTCAAGGCGATGCTCGAGACGTTTCAGGACCACCCGCACCCGAGGATCTACCAGGGCGACGCCTTCCAGCAGACGATCGACAGCGGCCTGCTCACGACCGTGGTCAAGGACGTCACGGGCCACGGCCTCGACAAGCCGTTCCAGGAGATCCTCGACGGCATCGCGCCACCACCGGGATTCCCTGTGCCGCAGGGCTTCCCGATGCCCTGGCAGGTCCAGACGATGTACCGGCTGATGATCACGCTGTACAAGCTCAACTTCAGCGGGTCGTGGGAGCTGCAGAAGCCGCGCAAGCCCGACTTCGTCATCGTGCCGCCGGCGTCCGACTTCACGAACCTGGCCCAGCCGCCCGACTTCTCCGGCGTCGACTCCTCGAACCCGGTCGTGGACGTCTGCGAGGTCTTCGTCGCGCTCATCGAGTGGGCGGTCAAGGAGATCGAGGACGCGCTCAAGCTCGTCGGCGACCTCATCAAGATGGCGCTCAGCCCGCTGACGTACCCGGTGCGCCTCGGCATCTACGAGCTCGCCATGAAGATCTGGGACATCGCCGCCAAGACGCACGACGTCATGGCCCACACCGGCATCCTCATGCCGCACGGCGAGCAGCGGTACGAGGACGGCGAGCTGCGGCTTCCCAACGAGATCGACCTGCCGCTCATCACCCTCGGGGCCACGGTGGACGGGGCGTTCCAGCAGGCACTGGCGGACGCGATCGACCCGCTCGGCCACCTCGACTCCGACCCGTCGGTCATCGTCAGCCACTCGACGCGCGACCCGAACTACCCGTACTACCCGGTGCTGCGGTACCACGGCACGGTCGGGTCGGACTGGGAGGACTGGGAGTTCCGCCGTCCCTGGGCGTACCCGAGCACGAGCCTGCTCGACACGGGCGGCAGCTCGGACACAAAGATCACGACCCCCACCGAGACCTACGACCCGAGCGCCGCGGACACCGAGGGGCCCGCCACGGCATACAAGCCGATGCGACCGGGACCGTATGCCGAGGGCACGCGGCCGGACGAGGTGTTCTTCCGGACCACCGCGCCGCCGGACCGCGAGGCCCGGTACCGGTACGAGCGGGCGCAGACGCCGTGGCAGACCGACCAGCTCAACGAGGCCTTCATCGGCACGGCGAGGGTGCGGCAGAGCCCGCTGGGCGACCCGGTGCCGTTCTCGGCATACCTCATCGGGCAGCTGGCGAACCCGACCGGCTACTCGACGCAGTTCAACCTCGACGCGGACCGCGCGTACGCGTACCTCACCTGGGACTGGGTCCGTGGCGAGGAGACCGACACGACCGACCTCGGGATCCCCTACCGCACACCGCTGGTGGAGCCGCAGCTGTACGACGGCGTCCACACCAAGTGGCGGCCCCAGCCGGCCCTGAAGCTGCACTACGTCGATCCGCCAGGGGCGGACATCCCCAGCACCGGGACCCATGACGGCCCGTCCACCCACGGCCCGTCGACCCATGGCCCGTCCAACCACGGACCGGGCACCCCTGGGGGAGGTGGCCCGCGATGAGCCACGACTGCTGCGCCCACGGGCACGACGCCCACGGCCACCACCACCGGGACGACGAGCGCCGCCACGGCTGCTGCTGCTGCGGGTGCACCTGCGGCTGCCACACGGGCCGCGGGGGCCGCGACCACCACAACCACGACCGCGACGACCACCACCACGACAACCACGACCGCGGCGGCTGTGACCACGACCGCGGCGACCACGGCCACGGGGGCGACGGCACGACCGTCGGGTGGAAGAACCCGAAACGGCCCGGCCACCACTGCGGGACGTCGACCGGCCAGCTGCCCGGCGGCGTGGTGCAGCCCGGCAACTTCGACCACCACCCGCCCGACCGGTGGCCTGGCCCGCGGGACCAGATGTACCTGCCGTTCCTCTTCATGCGGGCCAACCCCGGCGACCTCGGGGCGCGGCCGGTCGTCGGTCCCTTCTGGGAGAGCCCGGACATCCTGCTCCTGGCGGGCGTCGAGCCGGCCTTCGCACCGGAGATCCCGCCTGACCTCGGGCAGACGGCCCTCGCGGGGATGCCGAACACGCTCTACGCCCATGTCTGGAACTTCGGCCGGGCGCAGGCGCCCAACGTCATCGTCCAGTTCTTCTGGTGCGACCCGTCCCTCGGCATCGGGCCCGGCAGCGCGAACCTGATCGGCGAGACGATCGTCTCCCTCGGCGCCCGCGACAGCGGACGCAGCCACCGGGTGGTCAAGTGCCCGACGGTGTGGGTGCCGACGTTCGTCAACGGTGGGCACGAGTGCCTCGTCGTACGGGTCTGGGACGAGACGTCCGACGGCCTGGGCACACCGCCGTGGGACGCCGCGCTGAACCGCCATGTGGCGCAACGGAACATCCATGTCATCGCGACCGGCGCGGGGCAGGGGCTCCGGGCACGCGGCGGGCTCGAGGCGGTCGCGGCTGCTGCCCTGGTGGACGCCCCGCTCATGCTGCGGGTCGGCCCGCTCTACGACGAGCCGGCCATCGTGGCCGTCGAGCGCGTCGTCCCCGTGGGTATGCCGTGGCTGCAGCTCCGTACGGGGGTGCGCGGCCAGTTCCCGGCCGGTGCGCCGCCGACCGGCGACGTCCTGCTGACGCCACCCCGGGACATCGGAGGCGGGGGAGTCGGCGTCGGCGGGGCGACGACGCACCAGGTGACCTCGGACCACCAGCAGGTCGGGCTGACGACCACCGACGAGCCACCGCCCCCGGGCGCGGCACACGTGTACCGCGTGACGGCGAGCCAGCAGGGCCAGGTCTTCGGCGGCTACACGGTGGTGGTCCTCGGCTGAGGTCCGGGCGGGCCGGCACCCGCACTCGCTCGCGGGCGCCGAGCGCAGCGCCGCGAGCCTCAGCCCGGGCCCTCCGGGTGCGTCAGGTCGTAGGCGCGGGACACCTTCTGCGGCACCACCATGCGCCAGGCGTCCACGACGAGCTCCCGCGCCTCGGTCGGGTCCAGTGCGGCGAGGTCGGCGTGGACCCAGTTGAAGCGCAGGTCCGAAGCCGACGGCACCGAGAACCGTCGCGGGTCGCTCGCGACGAGGGCCGCGCGCTCCTCCATGGGGAACGCGAAGCCCATGACGGACTCGTCCCGCGAGAACGCCACGTAGACGACCTGCCCGACCCGGAACTTCAGGCGGCCGCGCACGTGGACCGGGTACGAGCGCTCGAGCTCGCTGCCCAGGGCCAGGACGTCCTCGATGTCCGCCACACGCCACCTCCCGTCCACGGCAACCTGCGCCCCGGGGTGCCCACGGGCGGGCGAAGGACACGCCGCGGCACAGAGCAGCGCAGGCAGACGACGAAACCTTGACTTCCTGTGACCGAACGTATGGACACGGCATACAGGAAACCGCCCGAGAACGCGGTCAGACCTCGCCGGGAGCCGAGGGCGGTGCCAGCGTGGGCCCCGCAGGGGAAGGAGTGGTTGTCATGGTCCCAGAGGTGAACCGCAGGGAACCGCTGCCGGTGCGCTCGCCCGGCCACGCCGTGCACGCGGAGGCGCTCACGGGCGACGTCACCTCGGTGACGCGGCTCAGGTGCCCCTCGTGCTCGGCGGAGATGAGCTCGGTGGTGGAGCACGCGCTGGGTTCGGACTTCCGCGACGGTCCGGTCCGGTGGACGTCCGAGGCGGAGGTCGTGTCGGCGACCCTTCGAGGCCTCCGTGCCTCCCTCACCCCGGCGCCCTCGCCCACGGCGGTCGTGGAGTCGATGGCCGCGCCCTCGCCGCCCGAGCAACCGCACCTGCGGCTGGTGCCCCCGGTGGACGCCTCGCGCGAGGCCGAGGTGCCGGCGCCCGAGCCTGGCGCGGAGCCGCCGGCCGAGCCGGGGGCGGAGCCGGCGGCCGTCCCGGAGCCACCCGTGCTGGAGGAGCCGTCGACGCCGGACGGTCGGGGACCTGCCGCGCGACGGCGCAAGCATGGGTTCTTCGCGCGGGTGCTGACCGTGCGGACGTTCCGCGGCGAGCGCGAGCAGGCGAAGGCTGCCCGCGACCACGACGCCAGGGTCGAGTCACTGCTCGGGGCCGCGGCCGACGACGGGGTGCTGTCACTGCACCACCGCAGGCTCCCGGGGAGGCGCGGCGAGGTGGCCCACCTGGCCATCGGTCCGGCCGGGGTCGTCGTGGTCCACACCCGCAGCCTTCAGGACCCCAACACCGCGGGGACGGTGCGCGCGCAGGTGTCTGCCGTGCGGGCAGAGCTGGCTGCCGTGTCCCTGGACAACGTCAGCGTGGACGGGGTCCTCTGCACGGGCGGCTCCGCGCCGTCGGTGGAGTCGGACACGGACGACGTGCTCGTCGTGGCACCGGGTGACCTCGGACCGCTGCTGGCTGCGCCCGGCCCCCTGTCCGAGGAGCACCGCCAGACCTTGCACGAGTTCCTCTCCGCGCAGCTGCCCGCCACGCGCTGACCGCGCGTCGGGAGGGCCTCAGCCCTGCGCCGCTCGAACGCGGTAGGCGAGGAGCAGCGCGGAGCTGGGCGTGGAGTCGGCACGGACCAGCTCGAGGCGTCGGGTGGCGTCGCCGTCGGCGAAGAGGCGGCGGCCGCTGCAGCCGATGGTCGGCCCCACCACCAGCTGCAGCTCGTCCACCAGGCCCTGGGCGAGCATGCTGCGCGCCAGCTCGATGCTGCCGTGGACGCCGATGTCCCCACCCGGTGAGGACCTGAGCTCGCGGACGAGGTCGGCGACCGGTCGGTGCACCGCCTCGGCGCCGGGCCACTCGGCGGTCAGCGGCGAGGACGTCAGGACGTACTTGCGCACACCGTTGATGAAGTCGGCGAACGGCTGGTAGTCGGCCGTTGGCCAGAACCCCGCCCACTGGTCGTACATCCCCCGGCCGAGCAGGACCGCGTCCTGGGTGCCGATGACCTTGGCCTCGTTGGCCTCCATCGCATCGTCGAACTGAGGGACCTCGGCGTCCTCGCCCGTGGGGGCGAAGTAGCGGTCGGGGTGGTCGACAGCGCCGTCGAGCGACATCAGGGTGTAGAGCACGACCTTGCGCACGCGGGCCTCCGGAGTCGGGTGTGGGGGATCAGGGTGGCAGACCGGTGCCGGCGAAGGAACTCGTCGTCGCGCCCGGTCCGCGGCCGAGGCACACCTGTGGCAACCTGCTGGAGTGAGCCTTCCCCGCCCCGAGATCGACCCTGACGGCCTCCTCGAGTACTCGGTGGTGTTCACCGACCGCTCGCTCAACCACATGTCGAAGCGCTTCGTCGGCGTGATGCAGGACATCATCGACGTGCTGCGCACCACCTACGGTGCCGACACCGTGGCCGTCGTCCCGGGCGGCGGCACGTATGCCATGGAGGCGGTCGCGCGTCAGCTTGCGACGGGCCGGCGCTGCCTCGTGGTCCGCAACGGCCTCTTCTCCTACCGCTGGAGCCAGATCCTCGACGCGGGCTCGGTCGCCGGCGCCACGACGGTGTGCCGTGCCCGGCCCGCGTCGGACGAGCCGCAGTCGCCGTGGGCCCCGGCGCCGGTGCACGAGGTCGTCGAGGCCATCGAGCGCGAGCGACCGGAGGTCGTCTTCGCAGCGCACGTCGAGACGGCAGCCGGCATCCTGCTCCCCGACGACTACGTGCGCCGCATCTCCGCTGCCGCGCACGAGGTGGGGGGCCTCGTCGTCCTCGACTGCATCGCCTCGGGAGCCATGTGGGCGGACATGCGGGACCTGGGGGTCGACGTGCTCCTCAGCGCCCCGCAGAAGGGCTGGAGTGGATCGCCCTGCGCCGGGTTCGTGATGCTCAGCGAGGCAGGACGGGCGCAGGTGATGGCGACGACGTCCACCAGCTTCGCGGTCGACCTGCAGAAGTGGCTCACCATCACCGAGGCGTACACCCAGGGGCAGACGCCGTACCACGCGACGATGCCGACCGACGCCCTCGCGCGGGACGCCGCCGTCATGCTCGAGACCCGCGACGCCGGGCTCGAGACGCTGCGCAAGGCGCAGGTCGACCTCGGCGCGCGAGTGCGGGCGCTGTTGGCGGACAACGGTTTCCGGTCGGTCGCGGCGGACGGCTTCGCGGCGCCGAGTGTCGTCGTGTCCTTCACCGACGACCCGGAGATCCGCACGGGTGCGAAGTTCAGGCAGCGCGGGGTGCAGGTCGCCGCCGGCATCCCCCTCATGTGCGGCGAGGGCGAGGACTTCTCGACCTTCCGGCTCGGCCTCTTCGGGCTCGACAAGCTCACCGACGTCGACGGCACGGTCGAGCGGCTCGCTGCCCACCTGGCCGACTGACCGGGACGCCCGTCGAGAGGAGCCCAACGCGACGCCAGCGCGCACACAGTCACGCAAACGCATGATGACAACCGCTCCCGGGGCGAGGAGCATCGAGGCAGGTCTCGTTCCCGTTCGGGAGAGGAGTGGACATGCCACGGAAACCAGCCACCACGGCGCCTCGCGGGACTCGGTCTGCGTCCCGGCACCCCATCGCGTGCATCATCCCGCCGGACCTGCTGGCCCGCGTGGCCCGCGACGCCGACCCGGACCAGCGTGAGGCCCTGCTGGAGACCCTCCAGCTCGACCAGAGCTTCCGGGTCACCCGCGCAGAAGCCGCTGCCAGCATCGTCGCGGCGGCGCACCCGGTTGCCGTCCGCGCCGGCGCGGGCACCCCGAACCGTGCCATGTACGACCAGCACCACTCCACTGCCACCACGCCGGGGACGCTCGTCCGGTCCGAGGGCCAGGCGCCGGTGGCGGACGCCTCGGTGAACCAGGCGTACGACAACTTCGGCTACACGTACAAGCTCTACTGGGAGCAGTTCCACCGGGACTCGATCGATGACCAGGGCATGCAGATCCAGGGCCTAGTCCACTTCGGCACCAACTACGACAACGCCTTCTGGGACGGCAACGGGCACATGTTCTTCGGTGACGGCGACGGCCAGATGCTGACGGACACGACCAAGGGCATCGACGTGGTCGGCCACGAGCTCACCCACGGGGTGACCCAGCACGAGGCGAACCTGCGGTACTCCGGCCAGTCGGGCGCGCTCAACGAGTCGGTCTCCGACGTCTTCGGCTCGCTGGTCAAGCAGTACCACCTCGGGCAGGACGCGTCGGCGGCCGACTGGCTCATCGGCGCCGACATCGTCGGACCGCAGCTGGCACCCGCCCTGCGGTCGATGAAGGCGCCCGGCACCGCGAACCCGTACGACAACCAGCCGGCCACGATGGACGGCTACGTCCACACCACGTCGGACAACGGAGGAGTCCACACCAACTCCGGCATCCCCAACCACGCGTTCTACGTCGTCGCGACCACCATCGGCGGCAACGCGTGGGAGGCGGCGGGCCAGATCTGGTACGACACCCTCGCCGACCCGCGCCTGCGTCCCACGGCGACCTTCGCCCGCTTCGCGGCGCTGACGCTGCGTTCGGCGAGGACGCGGTACGGGACCGGCAGCGCCGAGGCCTCCGCCGTGCAGGCCGGCTGGGATGCCGTGAAGGTCAAGGTGCGCTGACCGGCGCGACCACGGAACGGGGTCGTCGCGTCAGGCAGGAGGCCGAGCCGGCACCCGCGTCTGCGACCTATCCTGCAGCCGTGGCCACAGAGGAGCTGCACATCACCTACCGCCGCAGCGGCGGGTTCGCGGGGATCGACCTGGTGGCGGAGTGCCTCGGTGCCGACCTGCCCGAGGACCAGGCCCAGGTCGCCGCCGCCCTGCTGGGCGGCTCCGGCAGCGGGAACGCGCCCGCCGGACCGGGTGCGCCCACGAGCACGGCCGGATCCGTCGAGGGCACTGCGCCACCCGCCCCGGGACCGACCGGCGCCGACCAGTTCACCTACACCGTGCACGTCGTGCAGGGGCGCCGGAGCCGCACCGTCACCTGGGCGGACACGACGGTGCCGGACGAGGCCCGGCCGTTGCTCGCGACCCTCGGTGGCCTCGCCCGGCCGACCAGGGCGCGGTGAGGCCGGCTCGCGGGGTGAGGCCGGCTCGCGGGGTGAGGCCGGCCCGCGGGGTGAGGCGGGCCCGCGGGTGCAAGTCGCGTCCCGAGTCGGGGGAGGCGCGACCTCAGCGACCTCGCCGCAGACCCGGCACGAGGGCGGGCACGCGCGCGGCATACGCGTCGTAGGCGCTCCCGAACGACGCGCGCAGGTCACGCTCCTCGAAGGCGGTGCCGATGGCGATGTAGCCGGTCGCGGCGACGGCGAGGACGAGGTGGCCGACCCCCATGCGCGGTGTCGCCCAGAAGGCGACCAGGAGCCCGGTCATGAGGGGGTGCCGCACGAGGGCGTACAGGCCGTCCTCCTTCAGGCCCGCGTGCGACCGGTGCGGCCGCGTCGCCCAACCGGCCTGGCGCAGACCGGTGAGCTCGAGGTGGTCCACGGCGAACGTCGCGGCGACCGCCAGCCCCCAGCCCGCCGCGTACAGGGCCCAGGCGACCACGGCGGCCGGACCGTCGAGTCGCCAGACCTGTCCCTGCACCGGCTGCCACAGGGCGAGCAGGAGGACGAGGCAGAGGTCGGTGGCGAGGACATAGGTCGCACGCCCGAGGTCGCCGGGAACGCGCCGCGCGAGGCGCGCCTTGACCGAGCGGCGTGCCATGAGCGAGTGCTGCAGGGCGAACAGCAGGAGCAGGGCAGCGTCGACGGCGAGAGCGCGCCCGGTGGTCGTGCGCACCGGTGCGTCGGCGGTCCGCGGCACGACGACCCCGGCCAGGAAGGCTGCCGTCCACAGCGTGACCGCGCCGAAGCCGACCCAGCCCACTGCGGAGAGGGCCAGGGAGGTCGGGCGTCGGGACATGCCCCCATGGTGGGCGAGCGGCCGACGGGGGACAGCCGTGGAACTACCGCACTTCGCGGGCGCTGCTCGCCACGTGCCAGGCCGCGACCTGGGACCGTGACCGGAAGCCCAGGCGCAGCCGGATCCGTTCGACGTGCGACTCGGCCGATCGCTCGGTGATGCCCAGGCGCTGCGCCACCTCGCGGTTCGTCAGCCCCTGCGCCACGAGGGCCGCGACCTCGGACTGGCGGGGCGTGAGGCCGGTCGCCACGGCCCGGCGGGCCGTCGGCAGGCCGAGGAACCGCCTGACCGCGGCCACGACGGGCTCCGGGTCCCCCATCGCCGGCAGGTGCGAGCGACCCTCCAGCTCGACCAGCACGGCGCCGGGAACCATCTCGGCGACGAGCCTGGCCTGGGCGACCGGGGCCGCTCGGTCCCCGCGCCGGTGCAGCACCAGGGTGGGCGCCTGCACCCGGGGGAGTGCGGCGCGGACGTCGACGGCGTAGGCGAGCTGGAGGAGCGCGACCGCCGTCTCGGTCGAGGACGCTGCGCGCTGGTATGCCGCCAGCGCCAGCCGGGTGCCGGCGTCCGCCTCGGGCGCGAACAGCTCGGTGAGGACGTCCGAGCCCAGGCCCCAGTGCGTGGCGAGCAACTCGAGGAGGAGGCGCCTGCTGTCCTCGTCGCCCACCTCGCCCCCGTTCGCCCAGCCCCCGTACAGGACGAGCTTGGATACGGTGTCCGGCCGGTCGGCGGCCCACTGCGCGGCCACCGCGGCGCCGAGCGACCACCCGAGGACGTCCACGCGGCCGAGGTCCGCCTGCGCCAGGACCGCCTCGATCGTCGCCAGCTCGAGCTCCATCGTCCGCGGGCCCATGTACTCCTCCGACAGCCCGCACCCGGGCCGGTCGTAGCGGACCAGGGTGCGCCCCGCGGACAGGGCGTCGTGCAACAACCGCTCGGCCGGGATGGCCCAGCCCAGCTCCAGGTGGCTCAACCATCCCGGCACGACGAGCAGCCCCGGCCCGGTGCCCGTCACGGCATACGCGACGCGGCCCACACCCTCGAGCCGAGCGGATCCGAACCGCTGCGCTGTGCGCACGGCACCAGTGAACCGCACTGGGGTGGATGCGGACACCGGCTGTCGGGGCAGGACGGGTTCTCCGGCTCAGCGCCCCCCGGACTCGATGAAGTGCTTGAGCCCCACCCAGTTCCGTCGCTCCCAGCGTGGTCCGACGAGTACGAGCGCGGGGGACAGCAGCCGCATCGGGCCGACCAGTCGCATGTCCCAGTCCCAGTGCAGCCGGGTGCCGCCACCCGCGGCCTCGAAGGTCAGGTCGCCGTCGACCTGCACGTACGACGAGCTCACGCGGTGGTGCAGGCGGCGCGGGCGGTCGTACTCGAGCACGTCCACGGTCATCGTCCCGCCCGCCCGATTCCCCGAGGGGTGGCGAGGAACCGTGACCCGGGCCCGACGGGTCCGTCGCCCAGCTGCTCGGCGCGCGCGATGCGCGGGTTGTACGCCGGCTCGTTGCGTTCGTCGGCGACGAGGTCGAAGACCTCCTCGACCGGCGCGTCGATCGTGACGCCTCCACGGATGCGGGCCATGACGACACCCCCCCCCGGTGGGCAGAACGGCTCCACCGGCGACCCTCCCAGCAAGCCGGGCGGCAGGGCAGGGACCTTCGTCCGCGTTCGCGCCGGCCCCGTCTCCGGGGGGGAGACGGGGCCGGCGGACGGTCAGGAGCGCCGGACGTCGTCGGGGTTCCAGGCGACGGTCGAGTCGTCCTCGTACTGGTGGTTGCCGCCCTGGGGCGAGAACGTCGGGTCCTCGACGACACCCGTCGCCGTGGACGGGGCCTGCGAGCCGTTGCCGCTGGGGCGGGCGCGCTCGGCCATCTCCCGCACCTGCTCACGGGCCGAGGGGGCCCGCTCGGCCTCGGCGCGGACCTTGCGCGTCTCGGTCGACAGCGTGTCGAGGTACTGCTCCCAGCGGGACTGCATCGGGCGGACGAGGCCCCCGCCCACACCCACGACGAGGATGCCGGCGACGGTGCCCAGGACCGCGATCAGCACGGGCATGGTCACGGTCGTGGCGATCCCCACCTGGTTGAGGGCCGCGATGATGCCCAGCCCGATGATGAAGAAGGCGGCGGTGTTGGCCAGCGCGCGGCCGTAGGACAGGCTGCTCAGGGTGTTGCCCACGATGTCGCGGACCGCGGCGCCGATGGCTGCGGCGACGACGACGATGATGATGGCGACGATCGCCTTGGGCAGGAACGCGATGACACCGGTCAGCAGCTCGCTAATCGGGTTGGGCCCGAAGACCCCGAAGGCCATCTGGAGCACGAACAGCACGAGTGCGTAGTAGATGAGCTTGCCGACGATGGCCGACGCGTCGTACGTGCTGCGCTCCAGGGCGCGGCGTATGCCGCCTCGCTCGACCGCGCGGTCGAACCCGACGCGTTCGAGCACCTTGTCGACGGCCCTGCCGATGGCCTTCGCAACGAACAGCCCGATGATGAGGATCAGCAGGAACGCGACGAGTTTCGGCACGAAGGTTGCGACGGCGCTGAGTCCGTCGCCGATCGCGTTCTGGAGTCGATCGGTCATGATTTCTGCCCCTTTCGGTGGACTGCGCCTCTGTACCCACCGCTCCGCGGGGCAAACACGGGGGCGGAAGCCCTCCCGCGACCCGGGTCGCGTCAGGACCGGGCGCGCACGGCCTGCCGTCGTTCGAATCGCGGTGACACCACCCGGCTGCCACCATGTCCGGGACCCGGAGGTGACGGCACGCGGGCCCCGGCGCCCGGCCCGTGGCCCGTGGAGCACCGGCGCGAGGAGGGTGGCACGTGACGACGACGAGGTGTCCCCACACGGCGTCAGGAGGGCGGGGGTGAGGACGAGACTCGGTCCGTGGCGCGTGCTGGACGTGTTGGTCGTCGCGCTGCCGGCCGCCGTCCTCGCCGACGTGGTCGGCCTCGGGGCGCCGGTGCTGTTCGTGCTGTCCGCGCTGGCGGTCATCCCGCTCGCCGGGCTGGTGGGCCGCTCGACCGAGGTCCTGGCAGAGCGCGTCGGCGGGAGCAAGGGTGCCCTGCTCAACGCGACCTTCGGCAACGTCGCCGAGCTGCTCATCGCCGCGCTCCTCGTGGTGAACGGCGAGATCCCCGTCCTCAAGGCATCGATCACCGGCTCGATCATCGGCAACCTGCTCCTGCTGCTCGGCGTCTCGATGGTGGTCGCAGCGCACGACAAGAGCGAGGTGCCGATCACGGTGACCTCGCGCGTGCAGGCCACGATGCTGTTCCTGGCCATGGGGATCCTGCTGCTGCCGACGGTCTTCTCGTTCCGGCCGGAGAGCTCCACCGCCCGGCTCGACGAGGTCAGCGGTCTCGTGGCCCTGATCCTCTTCGCGGTCTACGCGCTGTCGATGCTGTTCATGCTCCGGACCAACCGGCACCAGTTCCAGGAGGACGGTGAGGGTTCCGGCGGCGAGGGGTCAGATGGCAGGGGTTCCGGCGGCGACGGGGCGGGCGTCGAGGAGGAGCAGGCGGGCGGGAAGGAGCAGGCCGGCGAGGCTGCCGAGGACGGGCGCCCGACGTGGTCGGTCAAGGGTGCTGTCGTCGTCCTGGCCGTGGCCACCGCGCTCGTGGCGGTGGCGGCGGAGATGGTCGCCGGCAGCGTCGAGGAGGCGGGGTCGGCGCTGGGGCTGCACAGCGGCTTCATCGGCTTCGTGATCCTGCCGCTGGTGGGCAACGCCGCCGAGCAGTTCAGCGCGCTCGGCCTGGCCGCCAAGGACCGGCTCGGCGTCGCCAGTGAGATCGCCGTCGGGGCGAGCATGCAGCTCGCGATGTTCGTCGTCCCGATCCTCGTCCTGCTGGGCCTGGTGACCGGGAACCCGTTCGACCTGGCGTTCAGCCCGCTCGAGCTCAGCGCCCTGATCATCGGCACGCTGCTCACCCGCCACCTGCTGGACGACGGCAAGGCCAACTGGCTCGAGGGCGTCATGCTGCTCGGCCTCTACCTGGCCTTCGCGGGCGCCGTCTTCTTCGCCGACCTCAGCGGCTGACTGTCCCTGTCCGGAAGGCGGACCGGCGTCAGGGGAAAGAGTTGTCGCATGCAAGACTTGTCGAGTGCAAGAGAATCAGCCCATTTCCACCACGGTCGACGCGCTGCAGCAGGTCACGCGCGACCTGCTCGGCCTCGCTGTGCGCAGCGTCGACGAGGTCGGCGAGGTCTCGCTGCCCCAGATGCGGCTGCTCTTCGCGCTGCGGGACGAAGGTGAGGCGTCGTGCACCCATCTGGCGCGCGTGCTCGCCGTGAGCGGCTCGTCGGTCACCCGTCTCGCCGACCGGCTCGTAGAGTCCGGCCACGTGTCCCGGGCCGGCGACCCGGGGAGCCGCAGTCGCGTCCTCCTCGCGCTCACCGACCACGGTGAGGAGGTCATCGACGCGGTGCTGGCGTGGCGGTCCCGCGAGCTCAGCCGCGCGCTGGTCAGCCTCGAGCGGCCCGCCCTCGCCTTCCTCGCCGACAGCCTCACCGTGCTGCACCACGCCCTGCGGCGGGACCACGACGACCTGACGGGGCCGGTGCCGCTGTGAACGGGGGCAAGCAGGTCGAGCTCGGGGACTTCAACGTGCAGCCACGGATGCTGCTCATCACCCTCTGGGCGCTGCCCGTGGGAGCCCTCGGCGCCGGCGCGGCATACGTTCTCCTCAAGCTCATCGGACTGACGACCAACATCGTCTTCTACCAGCGGTTCGAGACCTCTCTCGTCGCCCCCGGCGCGGTGCACCACCCCTGGCTGCTCGTGCTGCTGGCGCCCGTGGTCGGCGGCCTGGTGATCGGGCTCATGGCCCGCTTCGGGTCGGAGAAGATCCGCGGGCACGGCATGCCGGAGGCGATCGAGTCCATCCTCATCGGCGGCAGCCGGATCGAGCCGAAGGTCGCTGTCCTCAAACCGATCTCCGCCGCGATCAGCATCGGCTCCGGAGGACCCTTCGGCGCCGAGGGCCCGATCATCATGACCGGGGGAGCGATCGGCTCGATCCTCGCCCAGCACCTGCGGCTCACCGCGGACGAGCGCAAGACGCTTCTCGTGGCCGGGGCCGCGGCGGGGATGGCGGCCACGTTCAACTCGCCGCTCGCCGCGATCCTGCTCGCCGTAGAGCTGCTGCTGTTCGAGTGGCGGCCGCGCAGCTTCGTGCCGGTGGTCGCAGCGGTCGCCGTCGCTACGGTCGTGCGCGGACCGCTGATCGGCTTGGGCGCGATCTTCCCGGTCCCGGACGCGAACGTGCACATCGCCTGGACGGCGGACACCCTCAGCGTCCTCGTCGGGCTGAGCGGTGCGTTCGTTGCCGTGGGCGCTACGTGGCTGGTCTACTTCGCGGAGGACCTGTTCCGGCGGCTGCCGATCCACTGGATGTGGTGGCCGGCGCTCGGGGGCCTCGTCATCGGCCTCGGTGGGCTCGTGGAGCCCCGCGCCCTCGGGGTCGGCTACGACGTCATCGACCAGCTGCTCACCGGTCGGGCCACCACTGGACTCATCGTAAGCATCCTCGTGGTCAAGACCCTCATCTGGTCCCTGTCGCTGGGCTCAGGAACCTCAGGTGGCGTCCTTGCCCCGGTCTTCATGATCGGTGGCGCCCTCGGGGCGGCCCTCGGCCTCGTCCTGCCCGGGGTCTTTCCCGGATTCTGGGCAATGCTCGGCCTGGCGGCCGTCGTGGGCGGGGTGATGCGCTCGCCGCTCACCGGCGTCGTCTTCACCCTCGAGCTCACCCACGCCTGGGACGCGTTGCTGCCGCTGCTCATCGCCTCGTCGGCGGCGTATGCCGTGTCGGTGCTCGTGCTCCAGCGCTCCGTGCTCACGGAGAAGATCGCCCGTCGCGGGCTGCACCTCACCCGCGACTACTCGACCGACCCGCTGGAGACGTTCTTCGCGGCGGACGCGATGCAGACCAGCCTGGAAGCCATGGCCCGCGCGCAGCGACTCGCGACAGACGGCGCCCACCACGTCGTGGGGCAGGGCGACACCCTGCGGCACGTCGCCTACGTGTTCGCCGAGCACGGCCACGACGGCGCTGCCGTCCTCGACGAGCACGACACCGTGGTCGGGTACATCGACGTGCAGTCGCTTCTCGCCGCGCGGAGGCACGACCTCACCGAGGCGACCGAGCGCGAGAAGGTGTTTACCCGGCCCCTGGGGCTCGGCCGGCGCTGAGAAGACCGGATCTCGCGGGAGGACCATCGTCCCTAGGCCGCCCGCTGTACCGGTCGGAGGCTGGCGAGGTCCGAGCCGGGGCGTGCGCCCCGGACAAGCGCCGCACGCGGGAGCCACCATGGCCGGGAGCACGCGCAGGCGGACCGAGCCGGTGGACGCGATCTGGCTCAGCATGGACCGCCCGAGCAACCGCATGGTCATCGTCACGCTCATGTTCCTCGCGTCCCCGCCGGACTGGGACGAGGTGGTCCGGATCGTCCGCACCCGGGTGCTGGACCGCTACCCCGTGTTCCACCAGCACCCTGTCGCCCCGCCGCTCGGTGTCGGGCTGCCCCGCTGGGAGGACGACCCGGCCTTCGACCTGGACCGCCACGTCACCCGGATGACACTGGCCGAGCCGGGTGACGACGCAGCGCTGCAGTCCCACGTCGAGGAGTACCTCCACCTGTCCTTCGACCCCCGCCACCCCCTGTGGGAGGTGCAGCTCATCGACGGCCACGGTGACGGGGCGGTGGTGTTCGGCCGGATCCACCACGCGATGGCCGACGGCATCTCGTTGGCACGGGTGCTTCTGTCGATGACCGACGCGGTGGGGAGTCGCCGCGGGCGCAGGGGGCGTGTGCGCGCACCGGCTCCCGAGCGGGAGGCCGCCCGGGACGAGTCACCTCCGGAGGCCGCCGACGGGAGGGCCGGCGGCCTGGGTGGCAGTGTGGTGGCTGGGGCCGCGCTGGTCCGCGACGGCTTGGGCCAGGTCGTCCGCCTGGGCACGCCCTCCGGCGGAATGGCCTTGGTGCAGAGCGGGATCCTCGCGGCCGAGGTCGCTGCCCAGCTCCTGCTCACCCACACGCGGGCGAGCCCGCTCGGCGGTGAGCCCTCGGCATACAAGCGCGTCGTGTGGACGCGACCACTGCCCCTGGACGCGCTCAAGGAGGTGGCGCACCTCGAGGGCGGGACGCTCAACGACGTCCTAATGGGTGCCATGGCGGGGGCGCTGTGCCGCTACCAGCAGGGGCACGGCGCTAGCCCGGTGGACCTCGTGACGATGGTGCCGGTGAACCTGCGCCCCCTGGACAGGCCGCTGCCGTCCACCCTCGGCAACCGGTTCGCCCTGGTCTTCTTCACCTACCCCAGCGGCACCACGCAGCCACTGGCGCGCCTGGCCGAGACCAAGCGTCGGATGGACTGGCTCAAGCGGTCGCCCGAGGCGCCGATGACGTTCGCGCTCATGGGGCTCATCGCGCGGACCGTGCCACCGGTGGAGCGCGCGCTGGTGGACTTTTTCGCGAACAAGGCGATCGGTGTGACGACGAACGTCGCAGGCCCGCGCTCGCCGCGCCTGCTCGGCGGGGTGCCCGTGACCGGTGTGCTCGGCTGGGTGCCGGGGTCGGGGCACCACACGCTCGGGACGTGCATCTTCACGTATGCCGGGACCGTCCGGGTCGGCCTCATGGCCGACGCCGGTGTCGTCCACGACCCGGAGGAGCTGCTCGCCGCGTTCGAGGACGAGGTGGCCGCGCTGGTGCGCCTTGCCGACCGATGAGTCCTGTCGGCAGTCGGTGTCATAGTTCTGTCCCCCACCGCAGAGGGCGCCAGGCGCCCAGGGAAGCGAGCGTCATGGCCACCACAGTCACCCCCGTCCTCGTCGCCGAGCTGCTCGCCGAGGGCGACCGCATGCCGGTGTACGTCCACGTGATCGACCACCCCGATGGCCGCGTGCTCGTCGACACGGGACTGACCCAGCTGCACCCCGCGGTGGCAGACATGGACCCCCGCATCATGCCGCTGGACAGGCAGGACGGCGTCGACGTCGACAGCATCGACCTCGTGGTGAACACGCACCTGCACTACGACCACTGCGGGGGCAACCACCTCTTCGCGGGCACGCCGGTCCACGTCCAGCGCCGCGAGCTCGAGGACGCGCTGGGGCCGGAGGAGTACACGATCCGGGAGTGGGTGGACGCGCCCGGAGTGGAGTACGTGCCCGTCGACGGAGCTCTCGAGCTGCTGCCCGGCATTCGTCTCGTCCCGGCACCGGGCCACACCCCCGGGTCGCAGGTCGTCCTCGTGGACACGGCCGACGGCCTCGTCGTCATCGCCGGCGACACGGCGGTGTTCTTCGACGAGCTGGACGAGCCACGCACCGAGGGCCAGCGGCTGATCCGCACCCTCGACCCCACACACGTGTGGCTGTCACACACGCACGAGCCCTGGCGGCCCGGACGAGGTGCCTAGAGTCCGCGCATCTCCGCCGACGCACGGCGGGGTGGGACGGTTCAGGGGACGCCTGAGCGGGTAAGACCGGACGCCCCCCGAAGGAGAGGAGACCCCAGTGTCGAAGGACCTCAGCAACAGCAGGAACCGCGACAGGCTCGCGAAGTCGTCGTTCGCGTTGCCCGACGAGGAGAAGTACCCGATCCCCGACATCGAGCACGCCCGCAACGCCCTGGCCCGGGTGGCCCAGCACGGGTCCGAGGCCGAGAAGAAGAAGGTCCGGGCGGCGGTCGAGAAGAAGTACCCGAGCCTGAAGAAGGACGACTGAGTTCAGGAGCAAGCGTGTCCGGTGTGCGGCTGCGTGACCACAGCACGTGGGACCTGGTGCTCGCGGCCCTTACGGTGTCAGCGACGGCGACGATCGCGGGCTCAGAGGCGGTTCGCCGTGTCGCCGCGCGGTGCTCGGGCCGGGGAGGGGATCGTTCACCGGTCGATCCCCACGCGACGAGCGGGGCCCAACGACCCTGACACTGCGACGCGGGCACCGGCGACCCTTGATGCATGAGAAGGAACCTGGACACGGTGCGCCGCGAATGGGCGGCCCGGCTGCGGTGGCGGGGCTGTTCCACCCGCATGCGGCCGGCTACCTCATCCTCACCGTGACCGTGGTACCCCTCCTGCTGGCGGCGGTGGGCGCGGGTTCCAACTTCGTCGAGCCCCTGACGGTGGGCCTGCTGCTCGTGCCCCTCGTCGGCTCGGGAGTCCTCTTCCTGCTGTCCGCCCGGCACCCGGGTCGAGCCCACCCCCTCCTGAAGGTCTCCTGAACCGCGCAGCTACGGTGCTGGAGAAGAACTCAGGACTCGGGTGGAGGGATCTCCGGTGGGTGCAGGGGTTGCCGCAGCGGTGACGTTCGTGTGGTTGGGCATGGTGCTGGGCATCTCCTTCCTGGAGGCGCCGCTCAAGTTCCGAGCCCCGGGTCTCACGCTCCCGGTCGGGCTGGGCATCGGTCGCCTCGTGTTCCGCGCGCTCAACCTCGTCGAGGCCGGGCTGCTCGTGGTGGCGGTCGTGGCCGCCGCCGTCGCGGGCGCGTCCACGACCGCCTGGGTGCTCGTCGTCGTGGCGGCGGTCGTGCTGGCGGTGCAGCTGCTGGCGGTGCGTCCTGCGCTCAACCGCCGCACCGACGCGGTCCTGGCAGCCGCCGACCCCGCCGAGGTCCCGCGATCGCGCGCCCACTTCGCCTACGTGGGCCTCGAGCTCGTCAAGGTGGTCGTGCTCATCGCGTTGGGTGCCGCCCTCCTGGCCAGCTGAGCCACCGGCCGGTCGCCGCGCGGTCCGGCCACCGCGACGCCTCACCCGGGACCTGAGCCGGATCGAGGGAACTCGCTCGACACGGCACCAGCAGGACGACACCCTGTGCCCATGACGGCAGTGGGGGAGAGCCAGCACGCGCCCGCCCGCCTCGAGGGCCGATGGAGCCGCCACCCCGTCTGGTGGCCCGCTGTCCTCGGGGCCGCGCTCGCCCAGGTGGTCGTCCTCACCCTCGGCTCCACCGGCTACGGCTACCACCGCGACGAGCTCTACTTCCGGATGCTGCCGCGGGCATGGGGCTACGTCGACCAACCCCCGCTCACGCCGCTCCTCGCGCACCTGACCACGCACCTCGCCGACGCCACGTGGGCCCTGCGCATCCCGGCGACGCTCGCTGCCGCGGCCTCGGTCGTCCTCATCGTGCTCATCACCCGCGAGCTCGGCGGCGGCCGAGGGGCGCAAGCGCTCGCCGCCTGGGGCTACGCCTTCGCCGCCATCCCGCTCATGCTCGGCCACCTCCTGCTCACCTCGACCGTCGACCTGCCGCTGCTCGCCCTCCTGGTGCTCGCGGTGCTGCGCGTGACCCGTGGCGACCCGCGCTGGTGGCTGGCCGCAGGTGCAGTCGCGGGCCTCACGACGTACAACCGCCTGCTGGTCTCCGTCGTGGTCGCCGCCCTCGGCGTCGGGATCCTCGCGCTCGGACCACGCCGGTCGATGCGGACGCGCTGGCTCCTCGGCGGGGCGGTCGTCGGCCTCGTGCTGTCGCTGCCGAACCTGCTCTACCAGGCGACCCACGGCTGGCCGCAGCTCGCCATGGGCCGCGCACTCGCCGACAACAACGCCGCCGACGTCCGCAGCAGCCTGCCGCTCCTCCTGCTCGTGATGCTGGGGCCGCCGCTGGTCGTGGTGTGGGTGGCCGGGCTGGTCTGGCTGCTGCGTCGACCCCAGCGCGCAAAGGCCGGCTACCTGGCAGTGGCGTGCCTGCTCCTCATCGCCTTCACGTGGGTCTCCGGGGCCCAGCCCCAGTACCCGGCGCACCTGCTCTCGGTCGCGTATGCCGCGGGCTGCGTCCCCGTCGCCCGCTGGCTGGGCCGCCGCCGATGGGCGGCCGTGACCGCGGGCGTCCTCGTCGCGGTCAACGCCGCCGTCTCCGTCGTGCTCGCGCTGCCGGTGGTGCCGGTGCGCTCCGTCGGCTCGACCCCGGTCGCCGACATCAGTCCGCTGGTGGCCGACCAGGTCGGCTGGCCGCGCTACGTCGCCCAGGTGGCCGCGGCATACCGGACCGCACCGGGCGGCCCGACGCAGGTGGTCACGTCCAACTACGGCGAGGCCGGCGCGATCGCCCGCTACGGGCGGTCGCTGGGCCTGCCACGCCCGCTCAGCGGCCAGAACGCCCTGGCCGACGTGGCCCGTCCACCTGACGGCACGCGCACCGTCCTCGTCGTCGGGTACCAGCTCGACCGCGTGCGGGCCTTCTTCGCGTCCTGCCGGGTCCTCGACCGGCTCGACAACGGGGTCGGCGTCGACAGCGAGGAGCAGGGCGCACCCGTCGCGGTGTGCACCGGACCGCGCCGGCCGTGGGCGACGCTCTGGCAGCGGTTCCACCACCTCGACTGAGCGTGCCTAGACTCCAGTGGTGCGGTTGAGCCACTTCTGGGAGCTGATGAACGACGAGTTCGGCGAGGCGTACGCCTCCTCGCTGGCCCGCAGCCACACCCTGCACGCCCTGGGTGACCAGACCGTGCAGCAGGCTCTCGACGCCGGCGAGTCCCCCCGCCGGGTGTGGCTCGCGCTCTGCGACGACATGGACGTGCCGGAGTCGCGACGCCTCGGCGTGGAGCGGAAGCCCGCGAGGTGACCCGGCTCGACTGGAGCCACCACCCTGTCGTGGTCGCCCCCATGGCCGGCGGCCCCACCACCGTCGAGCTCGCTGTCGCCGCAGCGCGCGGCGGTGCGTTTCCCGTCCTCGCCGGTGCCTACCTGTCGCCGGAGCGCCTGCGCGACGACGTCGCCGCGTTCCGCGCCGCGTCGTCGGCACCGTTCGGCGTCAACGTGTTCGTCCCGTCGCCCGACCCGCCGTCCGTCGCCGCGGACGTGATGGCGTATGCCGAGCTGCTGGCACCGTGGGCCGCTGCGGCGGGCGTCGACCTGGGCGAGGCCCGCTGGGACGACGATGCCTACGCCGCCAAGGTCGATGCGCTCGTCGAGGCGGCGCCGCCCTTCGTGTCCTTCTCGTTCGGCTGGCCGTCGGCGGAGGACGTCGCCCGCCTGCACGCCGTCGGCACCGACGTCTGGTGCACGGTCAACGAGCCCGAGGAGGCGGACTGGGCGACCGAGATCGGGGCCGACGGGCTCGTTGCGCAGGGGTGGGAGGCCGGCGCCCACCGTGGCGGGCCGGTCGACAGCGGTCGCGAGCAGCCGGCCACGCTGGACCTCGTCGCGGCCCTGCGCTCGCGCACCGACCTGCCGGTGATGGCGTCCGGCGGGTTCGCGACCGGCGCCGACGGTGCTGCGGCGCTGGCGTCAGGGGCGAGCGCCGTGGCCTACGGCACGGCGTTCCTGCTCTGCCCCGAGGCCGGCACCTCGCCCGTGCACCGTCATGCCCTGGTCCACCGCCGGGGCACCACGGTGACGCGGGCCTACACGGGTCGCAGCGCCCGCGCGCTGGTCACGAGCTGGACCGAGCTGTACGGCGAGGCCGCGCCCGCGGCATACCCGCACGTGCACCACCTCACCGCACCGCTGCGGGCGCACGGCAGGTCGACCGGTGAGGGCGAGCTCGTGAACCTCTGGGCGGGCACGGGCCACGACCGGGCGCGCGAGCTGCCGGCCGAGGACCTCGCCCGCACCCTGCTCGCCGAGCTGAGGGCCTGAGCGGCTCCGGCGTCGGACCCCCGCAGGCGGATCCCGCCGTCCGGGCGCTCGACGTCGGGTCCCACGCCGTCGGGCCCCACGCTGTCGGGCCCCACGGTCGGTGGTCGGGGCTAGCGTCGTCCCCGTGGACGGGACCGGGCGGCACAGCTGGGAGGTCACGGCACCGCTGTGGCTGTGGGGGAGCAACGAGTCGTGGCACTTCCTCACCGTGCCCGAGGAGACGAGCGACGAGATCGCCGACCTCGCCGAGGGACGCGCGGGCGGGTTCGGCTCCGTCCGGGTGGAGGTGACGTGCGGTGCGACGACCTGGCTCACGTCGTTGTTCCCCAGCAAGGAGCAGGCCGGGTACATCCTGCCCGTGAAGGCGGCCGTGCGCCGGGCCGAGGGGCTGGCGGCAGGGGAGCCGGCGACGGTCCGCATCAGGGCGGTGCACCTGTGAGTCGGCCGGCGAGTCGGTCGGTGAGTCGGCTGGCGAAAAGCAGGCGAGGGCTGTCGGCGCCAGTGGGTAGCGTGGGTCAACGTGTCCTCCGCACCCGCCCCCACCACGTCCACCGCACCGGCTGCCGCCGACGAGATCCTGCTCAGCGCCACGGGGCTGACCAAGACCTTCGGTGAGTTCACGGCCGTCGACGGCATCGACTTCTCGGTGCGCAAGGGGGAGTGCTTCGGGTTCCTCGGGCCCAACGGCGCGGGCAAGTCCTCGACGATGCGGATGGTCGGCTGCGTCTCGCCCGTCAGCGGCGGGGACCTGCGGCTGTTCGGCCTCGACCCGGCCACGGACGGTCCCGCGATCCGCGCCCGGCTCGGCAGCTGCCCCCAGCGCGACACCCTCGACGAGGAGCTCACGGTCGAGGAGAACCTCTGGGTCTACGGCCGCTACTTCGGCCTGTCGCGCAAGGAGGTGCGGTCCCGTGCGGCCGAGCTGCTCGACTTCGCCCAGCTGACCGAGCGCGCCAAGGACAAGGTCGAGCCGCTCTCCGGCGGCATGAAGCGCCGCCTCACGATCGCCCGCTCGCTCATCAACAGCCCTGAGATCCTGCTGCTCGACGAGCCGACCACCGGACTCGACCCGCAGGCGCGACACGTGTTGTGGGACAGGCTGTTCCGGCTCAAGCGCTCGGGCGTCACCCTGGTCCTGACCACGCACTACATGGACGAGGCGGAGCAGCTCTGCGACCGGCTCGTCGTCATGGACCACGGCCGGATCGTGGCCGAGGGGTCGCCGCGCTCGCTCATCGACGACTACTCCACCCGCGAGGTCCTCGAGCTGCGGTTCGACGCCGAGGAGCAGGGGCACTTCGCCGAGCAGGTCTCCGGCGTCGCCGAGCGGGTCGAGGTGCTGCCCGACCGGCTGCTGCTCTACACAGAGGACGGCGACGAGACCATGGCCAAGGTCCACGCCCGCGGGGTCGAGCCGCTGTCGTCGCTGGTGCGCCGCTCCACCCTCGAGGACGTGTTCCTCCACCTCACCGGCCGGACGCTGGTCGACTGATGTCCGTCACCCACTCCCAGCCCTCGGCCCCGCAGCCCCCGCCCGGCCCGGGCGACGCCGGCCACGGCCCTGCCGACGCCTCGACCGCCGCCGGTAGCCGGGCCGCGCACGGGGTCCGCGCCCCGATGTCCGGGGGAGAGCGGCTGCTCGCCGTCCTCGGCTACCACGCGACCGTCTACCGCCGCACCTGGCGCGGCTCGGTCATCACGCGGGTGCTCTCGCCGGTCCTGTTCCTGCTGGCGATGGGTGTCGGCCTCGGCTCGCTCGTCGACTCGCGCGCCGGCGGTGTCAACGGCATGCCCTACCTGCACTTCGTGGTGCCGGCCATCGTCGCCGCCCAGTCGATGTGGGTCGCGTGGGGCGAGTCGAGCTACCAGGTGCTCGGCTACATCAAGTGGAACATGGGCTACCACGCCCAGCTCGCGACCCCGCTGCGCGTGCGCGACGTGCTGGCCGGCCACTTCACGATGGTCGCGCTGCACCTGGTGATGGCGACCTCGATCTTCATGGTGATCGCAGCGCTGTTCGGCGGCTTCGACTCGTGGTGGGCGGTGCTGTGCCTGCCGATCGCCGTGCTCACCGGGCTGGCGTTCTCGACGCCGATGTTCGCCTTCACCGCCACGCAGGAGGGCGACAACGGGTTCAACATCCTCTACCGCTGGATCATCACCCCGCTGATGCTCTTCTCCGGCACGTTCTTCCCGGTCGACCAGCTCCCGCCCTGGATGCAGCCCGTCGCCTGGGTGACCCCGCTGTGGCACGGCGTGGCCGCCGCCCGGTCGGTGTCGGTCGGGGACGTGTCCGTCCTGCCCTTCCTGGGCCACCTGCTCGTGCTCGCCCTGTATGCCGTGGTGGGCGCGTCGCTCGCGCACCGCACCTTCACCAGGAGGCTGGAACCGTGAGCGCGACCCCGACGACGCCGACCCGCCCGGGGAGCCCGTCCCGCCCGACGGCCACGACCCGGCTGGCGCGCGCCGTGCCGGTGCCGGCCGGTGCTGGGCTCGCGCGGATGCTGGTCGAGCGCAACGTCACCTCCTTCCGGCACGGGTGGATCGCGCTCGTCACCGGGTTCGCGGAGCCGGTGTTCTACCTGTTCTCGCTCGGCGTGGGCATCGGCGCGCTCGTCAAGACCGTGACGACCGACAGCGGCATGGTCGTCACCTACCCCCAGTTCGTGGCGCCGGCCCTGCTGGCCGCGTCGGCGATGAACGGTGCCGTGTTCGACTCGACGTTCAACGTCTTCTTCAAGCTCAAGTACGCCAAGCTCTACGACGCCGTGCTCGCCACCCCGATGGGTCCGCGCGACATCGCCGTGGGCGAGATCTCGTGGTCGCTGATCCGTGGCGGCCTGTACTCGCTCGCGTTCCTCGTCGTGGCACTCCTCGCGGGTGCGGTGCACTCGTGGTGGGCGCTGCTCGCGGTGCCTGCGGCGGTGTTCATCGGCTTCGCGTTCGCCGCGCTCGGGATGTTCGCCACGACCTTCATGCGGTCGTGGGTCGACTTCGACTACGTCACCCTCGCGATCCAGCCGATGTTCCTGTTCTCGGCGACGTTCTTCCCGCTGGCGACCTACCCCGACGCGCTGCAGTGGCTGGTCCGCGCGACGCCGCTGTACCACGGGGTCGCGCTGGAGCGGGCGCTCATGCTCGGCGACATGGGCTGGGGCGTGCTGGGCCACGTTGTCTACCTCGTCGTCCTCGGCCTCGTGGGCGTCCTGGGGGCGGCTCGTCGCCTCGAGCGGCTGCTGCTCTCGTAGCCTCGTCGGTATGCCGCACGAGCTCGACACCCCGTCCCCGCCCGAGCCACCGGTCCGGGTGGCGACGTTCGAGCAGCTCGACGTGCACACGGCATACCGGCTGTGGGCGTTGCGCTCGCAGGTCTTCGTCGTCGAGCAGGACTGCCCCTACCTCGACCTCGACGGGCGCGACGCCGAGCCCTCCGCCCGGCACCTGTGGGTCGAGGTCGACGGGTTGCCCGTGTCGACGCTCCGGCTCCTCGAGGACGACGGCGGCCGTGCGCTGCGGATCGGTCGGGTCGCCACGGCCGAGTCGGCGCGCGGAACCGGTCTGGCCGCTGCGCTGCTGCGTGCCGCGCTGGGCCTGGCGGGGGAGCGGGACGTCGTGCTCGACGCGCAGTCGCACCTGGCCGACTGGTACGCCGGGTTCGGCTTCGCACCCGACGGCCGCGGCTTCGTCGAGGACGGCATCCCGCACACACCCATGCGCCGCCGCGGCTGACACCGGAGGCTGGCCCCGCGGCACCACCTCCGGGCCCCACGCCGGCGATGGTGCCCGCTCGTCTGCTCACAGACCTCGGTACCAGTGCGCAGAGAGCGGATCCGTGCTCACCCACACGCTCGTCTGCGCACAGACCTGCGGATGCCGTGCCGGGCGGCGGCGCCCGCTCGTCTGCGCACAGAGCCCGGTCAGCCGGTGACGAGGGAGCGGCGCAGGCGCAGCGTCGCCGTCCCGAGCAGCAGCACGGCGAACCCGGCCAGCACCGCCAGCGGCCCCAGGATGTCGCCCACCCCGCCGCCACGCGAGAGCAGCGTCACCCAGGCGTCGACGGCCCAGGCGTGGGGCGTCAGGTGCCCGGCTGCCCGCACCCCGGCCGGCACGATCTCCAGGGGCCACATGCAACCACCCAGCATCCCGAAGGCGATCCCGACCGCGGGCCCGATCGCGCTCGCCTGCTCGGGGGTGTGGAACAGGGTGCCGCTCACGAGCCCGGCGCCGGTGCCGACGAGGCACCACACGCCGATGAGCAGGGCCGCCGCCAGCGGGTTGCCCCACCCGACTCCGAAGACGACCGCGCCGACGACCACGATGAGCGCCGCCTGGGCGGCGGCGAGCGCAAGGTAGCAGAGCCCTTCGCCCAGCACGAGGTCCCGCGGCCGGACCGGGGCGGCCAGCGCCCGGGAGAAGATGCCGAACCGGCGCGTCTGGATGATCGCAGCACCACCCGCCGTGGCGTTGATGAAGACGAAGAGCACCAGCATGGTCGGCGCGCTGTAGCTGAAGCCGAGCGGCAGGTAGCTGCTCGCGCTGTCGACGACGACGGTGCTCACCCCCGCCACCGGCGCCTCGCGCTGCAGCGCGACGGCCCGCGCGCGATTCTGCGCGAACGTCCCGCCGACGCGTTCGGTGGCGAACGCCGCAGCCTGCACCGTGGCTGCCTGGCGGGCGACCACGGACCTGATGGTCGTCAGCGTCGAGCCGCCCGACCCGACCGCGCCGGTGGTCAGCACCGGAAGCACCACCGACCGCCCTGCCTCCAGCGTGGTGGAGAAGTCCGACGGCACGAGGACCACGGCCGTGACCTCACCGGACCGCAGCCGCTGCACGCCCGACGCCCGGTCCGCCACCCGCACGACCTGCAGGCCGGGGGCGGCGTCCAGCTCGGTGACGAGCGCGTTCGCCATGGTGCTGCGGTCGCCCTGCACCACGGCGACCCGCTCCTGCGCGAAGCCCGACGTCGTCACCCCGATGAGCAGGATCACCATGAACGGCAGGAACAGCACCAAGAACAGGAACGTGCGGTCGCGTGCCGCACGCCGCAGCTCGGTCCAGGCCAGGACGAGGGCCGTCATCGCGCCAGCACCCGACCGCGCAGCAGGAAGGCGACCAGGGCCGTCCCTGCGGCGAACGCCAGCACGGCCAGCAACGGCACCACCGCCGCCGTCCAGGACGCCCCGCCCGAGAGGTCGGTGAACGCGCGCAGGGCCCATCCGTTCGGGGTGAGGCGCGACAGCGTGCGGACCGCGTCCGGCGCCTGCGAGATGAAGACGAAGTTGCCGCCGAGCAGCACCAGCCCGAACGTGATGATCGAGGCGATGCCCTCGGCCTGCCGCTCGGTACGTGCCAGCGTGATGACGAGGGCCGTGAGGCCGACGAGGGTCAGCGCCAGGGCGAGGACGAGCGCGACGACGACGGGTGGCGGCCCCCAGTCGGCCCCGAACGCCAGCGAGCTCACGAGGGCCACCGTGCCCAAGCTGGCGGCGCCGTAGACGAACGTCGCAAGCGACTTGCCGACGAGTACCGCGCCCATCCCCAGGGGTGCCACGGCCAGCCTCTCCAGCGTCCCACCGCTGCGTTCGAGGAACCAGCCGCGAGACCCGAACCCGATCGCGAAGAACATGAAGAAGGTGCCCATGGCCGGTGCGTAGTAGCTGACCGCGGTGAGCGTCTTGGCCCCGGACGCCCGGGGCTGCGCCTGCGCCGGCAGCTCCCTGGTCGAGGCCTGCGCGGCGAGCGCCGCGACCGCGCTCGGTGGGGCTCCCGCCGCCACGGCAGTGCGCACCGACAGCTGCACCCCCTCGAGGTGCGCGGTGAACGACTGGGCGAGCGCCCGCGCCACCTGCGCGGCGACGGTGGCGTCCACGCTGGCCAGCACGGTGATGGGCCGGCTGCGGCCGGCGGTGACCGCGTCCGAGAAGCCGGCGGGGATGACGTATGCCGCGCCGAGCGTGCCGTCGGCGACCTTCGCCCGGGCGTCGTCAGTGCCCGACACGGTCCGCACGGTCAGCAGGCCGTGCAGGTCGGGGCTGCTCAGGAACTGGGCGAAGCCGGCGGCGATGGCGCCGTGGTCCTCGTCCACCACCGCCACCGACGTGTGGAACGCCTGCGCACCCCCGAACGCGAGGCTGATGAGCGCCGCCACCATCAGCGGGGCCGCGAACCCCAGCACCCACACGGACCGGTCCCGCAGGCGCTGCCGCAGGTCCTTGAGCGCGATGGCCACGACGGGGTGCACGTCACTCCCTCAGGGCGGTGCCGGTCAGGTGCAGGAAGACGGCCTCGAGGTCGGGCTCGACCACCTCGACCGAGCGCACTGCCGCGCCCGCGCTGGTCGCCGCGGCCAGCACGCTGGGCAGGCGCAGGCGGCCCTCACGCGCCAACAGCTCCACCGTGGAGTCGGAGACGTCGACGCGGTCGATCCCGTCCATCGACCGGCAGGTCTCCGCGAAGCTGGAGAGTGACCCGCTGGCCGACAACAGGATCCGGTCGCGTTCCCCCACGCGGGCGACGAGCTCGCGGCGCGTGCCCTCGGCGACGAGGCGTCCGCGGTCGATGATGCCGACGCGGTCGCAGAGCCGCTCCGCCTCCTCCATGTAGTGGGTCGTGTAGAGCACCGCGAGACCGGAGGAGCCGAGGGCGCGGATGCTCTCCATGATCGCGTGGCGGCTCTGCGGGTCGACACCGACCGTCGGCTCGTCGAGGACGAGCAGCTCGGGCCGGTGCAGCAGGCTCGCGCCGATGTTGAGCCGGCGCCGCATACCGCCGCTGTAGGACTCGACCCGGTCCTCGCCCCGGTCGCGCAGGTCCACCAGGTCGAGCACCTCGTCCACGCGGGTGCGCAGCGTCGAGCCCGACAGGCGGTAGAGCCGGCCGAAGAAGGCGAGGTTCTCCCGGGCGGTGAGGTCGGGGTAGAGCGACACGTCCTGCGGTACGTACCCGATCCGGGCCTTGGCGCGGGTCGCGCCGGCGCTGACCGGGATGCCCGCCACCTCGACCGACCCCGCGTCGGGGGTGAGCAGCCCGCAGACGAGCCGGATCGTCGTGGTCTTGCCCGCCCCGTTGGGACCGAGCAGGCCGTAGGCCTCGCCCGGTGCGATGTGGAACGAGACGTCGTCCACGGCCACGCGCTCGCCGAAGCGGCGCGTCAGGTGCCGGGCGACGAGGACGTGGTCGTGCACGAGGGTGGTGGCCGGGGCGCTCATGTCGGCAACGGGCTGGTGGGTCGGAGGCGCGTCAGCGGCGCAGCGTCACGGGGTGGTGCAGCGACGCGGCGATGTCGTCCGCCGTGCTCTGCAGGAGCTCGTGGGCCAGCTCGGAGAGCGCCCGCGACACGGCGAGCTCCTCGCCGATCTGCGGCACCTCCGGGTCCCTGGGGTTGCGGTCGGCCCACCCGATGCCGCGCAGGTGGGTGCTGCCCTCCTTGTGCAGGCGGACCTCGGCGCGGGTGCGTCCGTCGTGCTCGTCGAGGGAGATCGAGATCTTCCAGGTGGCGTCGTGCGTCATGGCGTCCTCCTCCGTGCGGGCTCACGCCCACGCTCCACCGGGCGCCGGTCGCCCACCCGGGTCCGAAGTCCCTGTTCCGGGTCGGGGGCGGCTCCCAGCATGGAAGCGGTGCCGGGGACCGGCGCCGCGCCGAACGGGAGAGGAACGAGGACATGACTGCGGAGAAGGACGACCGCACGACCAAGGGCGCGACCACGGGCACGACCAGGGACGAGGCGGCGACCCGCGAGCGGATCGACGCGCTGCAGGCGGAGATCGTCGGCCTGCGGGTGGAGCTGGCCCGCGCCCGGATCGAGCAGTGGGCCGGCCGGCTCGACGATCTCGAGCTGCAGTACCACCTCGGGCGGATGGAGGCGGACGAGCGGCTGTCGGCAGCGCTCGCCGACGTCCGGCACCGGATCGCCACGGCGCGGGCACGGGCGGAGAGCCGGGGCGAGGCCGCGGAGGAGGCGGTCGAGGCCGTGACGTCCGGCGTCGAGCACGCGTTCGACGACCTGCGCCAGGCCATGGTCCGGGCCAGGGACGCCGTCACCCACTGAGGTGGCGGTAGGGGGGAGCGCGGCCGGCACGTGGGGTTCGTCGGGGGGCGACCGGCGCGCCGGCCGCGCGGTTCCTCGCGCCCGGACGTCTGCTCACAGACGCGCGTGTCAGTGCGCAGGGATCTGCTCCCTGCGCAGTGACACGCAGATCTGCGCGCAGACCGGCGTGTCGGTCCCTCGGTACGCGACTTTCGAACACGTGTTCGGTAGGTTTCTCCACAGGTGGCGTCCCGCCAGACCGACCGTCCACAGGCCCGCACTCGGCCTCGCGACGGCTGTCGGTGCCGACACCTAGCGTCTGACCCGAACGCAGGAGAGTGCGAGGCCAACCAGAGCCCAGGCTGCAGCAGGGTCGACGGCAGGCGCGCCCGACACGAGACGAAAGAAGGAAGCGTGGCGAAGATGGCCGCACCGACCAACCCCTCAGCAGTCGCACTGGACCAGAAGTCCAGGTCGCTCGACACCGTCATGGGCCAGATCGAGAAGAACTTCGGCAAGGGCGCGGTCATGCGCCTCGGCGACGACGTCCGGCCCCCCATCGAGGTCATCCCCACGGGGTCGATCTCCCTCGACGTCGCGCTCGGCATCGGCGGGCTGCCGCGCGGCCGCGTCGTCGAGATCTACGGCCCGGAGTCCTCCGGTAAGACGACCGTCGCCCTGCACGCCGTGGCCAACGCCCAGCGCAACGGCGGCATCGCGGCGTTCATCGACGCCGAGCACGCGCTCGACCCCGAGTACGCCAAGAAGCTCGGCGTCGACACCGACGCCCTGCTCGTGTCCCAGCCCGACACCGGTGAGCAGGCGCTGGAGATCGCGGACATGCTGATCCGGTCCGGCGCGCTCGACATCATCGTCATCGACTCGGTGGCGGCGCTCGTGCCCCGCGCCGAGATCGAGGGTGAGATGGGCGACAGCCACGTGGGCCTCCAGGCCCGCCTCATGTCGCAGGCGCTGCGCAAGATCACTGGTGCGCTCAACACCACCGGGACGACCGCGATCTTCATCAACCAGCTCCGCGAGAAGATCGGTGTCATGTTCGGATCGCCGGAGACGACGACCGGTGGCAAGGCGCTGAAGTTCTACGCCTCGGTCCGCCTCGACGTCCGTCGCATCGAGACCCTCAAGGACGGCAGCGACCCGGTCGGCAACCGCACCCGCGTCAAGGTCGTCAAGAACAAGGTGTCCCCGCCGTTCAAGCAGGCCGAGTTCGACATCCTCTACGGCCAGGGCATCTCGCGTGAGGGCGGCCTCATCGACATGGGGGTCGAGCACGGGTTCGTCCGCAAGTCCGGCGCCTGGTACACCTACGACGGCGACCAGCTGGGGCAGGGCAAGGAGAACGCCCGCAACTTCCTCAAGGACAACCCCGACCTCGCCAACGAGATCGAGAAGAAGATCAAGGAGAAGCTGGGTGTCGGCCCGCAGGTGGACAAGCCGGCCGAGTCGGTGCCCGAGGTCCCGGTCGAGTTCTGACCGGACCCAGCCTGACCGCTCCCGTGGTCCCCGCTCATGACTGACAAGCGCGCTGCGGCCTGGGCTGCCCTCGAGGCAGCCC